>JASLDZ010000024.1 GCA_030151985.1 Caulobacteraceae bacterium
GACGAGCGGAACGCCTTCAGGTCCATGCTGTCGCGGCTTCCGTCCGGCTTGACCACCGGGTCGCGGCCCTCGGGCAGGTTGAACACCTTGGGCTGGGCGACGAACAGGAAGCCCTGCCCGGGCTCGCGGCGACCGGTGACATCGTCCTCCAGCGGATAGCCTTCCCGCCGGTCCTCGCGGCGCAGGTAGACGATCAGGCCGAAGAAGAAGAGCGTGAAGGTGAGCAGGACCAGGGCCGTGAGGTCGAAGGTCCCGAAGAATTCGGCGTTGTACATGGCGGGTTCCTTTCGGGACCTAGGCGGACGGCTGAGGGGTCAAGGACGCGGACTGGGTGACGGGTGCGCTCCCGTGCCGGGCCAGCGGGCCCAGCGCGATCAGCGTCGCGAACAGGAGCAGGAGCTCGAGGGCGTAGACGGCGGAGTAGCCGGTGGCGGGGCCCTGCAGCGTGCCGCCCAGCCTCCCGGCGCGCGCCAGGGCGCCTACGCCGTCGCTGAGGAGGCCGCCGGTGGCGATGGCGATTCCCGCCGCCAGCGCCTGCACCGCGCCCCAGGCGCCCAGCGCCAGGCCCGTCGCGTCCTTCTGCGCCATGGCCATGGAAGCGGTCAGCGTGCCGTGCGCGAAGAGGCCCGCGCCGAAGCCGACCAGGAACACCCCCGAAGCGAACAGCCCGGCCGAGGCCATGGGCGCGGCCAGGATCACGCAGGCGAAGGCGCAGAGACCCGCCGCCGCGCCGAAGCCCGCCACGCGGTAGGCGTCCGCTCCTCGCGCCAGCTGCCGCGCCGCCAGCGCCAGGCCGCTCGCGCCGCCTACGGCCAGGAGCGCCGTCAGGCTGGTGGTGGCGCTGACCGAGAGCCCCAGCACGTGGCCGCCGTAGGGCTCGAGCAGCACGTCCTGCATGGAGAACGCCATGGTGCCGAGCCCGATGGCCAGCAGCCGCCGTCCGGCCCGGCCCGTCGCGGCGTAGGCCGCCCAGCGGGCGCGGAAGGTGGGGGCCAGCACCGGCGTCGCGCCGACGAGGGCCGGGTTGCGCGCCTCCTGCTTCCACAGGGCCACGCCGTTCAGCACCATGGTGACGAGGCCCGCGCCCTGCACCACCTTGACCAGCCGCAGCTCGCTGAACGGATGCAGCAGCGCGCCGAACGCCAGGGCGGAGCCCACCGAGCCGACGATCAGCATGAGGCACAGCAGCGCCACCACCTTGGGCCGGGCGCGCTCGGGCGCGAGGTCGGTGGCCAGCGCCAGGCCGCTGGTCTGCACCGTGTGGAGCCCTGCGCCGGTCATCAGGAAGGCGAGCGCCGCCCCCGCCTCTCCCACCCAGGCCGGCCCCTGCCGGTCGCCGGAGAGCAGGATGAGCGCGAACGGCATGATCGCCAGCCCGCCGAACTGCGCCAGCGTGCCGAACCAGATGTAGGGCACGCGCTTCCAGCCCAGCACCGAGCGGTGCGTGTCCGAGCGGTGGCCGACCAGCATGCGGAACGGCGCGAACACCAGCGGCAGCGAGATCATGCTCGCCACGAGCCAGGCGGGCATGTGCAGCTCGACGATCATCACCCGGTTCAGCGTGCCGATCAGCAGCACCGCCGCCATGCCGACCGTGACCTGGAACAGGGACAGGCGCAGCAGCCGGCCCAGCGGCAGCTCGGCGGTGGCCGCGTCGGCGAAGGGCAGCGCCTTCAGGCCGACGTTGCGCCACGACCAGGTGCGGGGGGCGGGCGCGTCGCTCATCGCCGGACGAGCTCCATCGCCTGGGAGGTGTAGAAGCCCGACGCGATCCGCTGGGTGCGGTTCACGATCCAGCCGGAGAGCGAGGGGTGCCCCGCGACGCCCGCGCGCAGCTTCGCCTCGGTGACCGGCTCGATCGCGGGGGCGCGGTCGGCCTTGGGGAACAGCTTGCCCGCCGCGTGCATCAGGCTGAGCACGGGCGTGCGCGGCGCGAAGGTGAAGACGATCGAACGGCCGATCCGCGGCGCCAGCGTGGAGAGCACGCCCAGGATCTCGTCGGTCGGATAGTGGATCAGCGAGTCCATCGCCACGACGTGGTCGAAGCGGCCCAGCGCGGGGTCGAGCAGGTCCCCGACGCGGAAGTCGATGGCGCCAGCCATCGTCTTCGGCGCGCGCTCGCGGGCGATGGTCACGAGGCTGCCGGCGATGTCGATGGCCGTGACGTGGGCGCCCCGCTCCGCCGCCTCCACCGCCAGCGCGCCCGTGCCGCAGCCGGCGTCCAGCAGCGAGGTCGCGGCCATGTCGGCGGGGAGCCACGACAGGATCGTGGCCCGCATCCGGTCGCGCCCCGCCCGCACCGTCTCGCGGATCTTGCTGACCGGCGCGTCGGAGGTGAGCTGCGCCCAGGTCTTCGACGCGGTGGCGTCGAAATAGGTCTCCAGCTTCGACCGGCGCTCGGCGTAGGTGGCTAGGGTCATCACTCGAACCCCAGGAATTCGAACACGTCCCGGTCCTTCATCGGGACCGAGTCGTAGGTCTTGCCGCCGGTCCAGAGCGTGGCGGCCAGCTTCATGTATTCGGCGCAGGCGAGGTCGACCTCGGGGGAGGACTCCATCTCGAACAGCGTCGCCTTCTTCAGGCGGCTCTTGCGGATGGCGTCCAGGATCGGGAAGTGGGCCAGCCGCTCCAGGCCGATCTTGGCGTTGAAGCGGTCGATCTCGTCGGTGGCTTCCGAGCGGTTGGCGATCATGCCGCCCAGGCGCACGTCGTAGTTCTTCGACTTGGCCCGGATGGCCGCGATGATCCGGTTCATGGCGAAGATCGAGTCGAAGTCGTTCGACGCCACCACCAGCGCCCGCTCGGCGTGCTGGAGCGGCGCGGCGAACCCTCCGCAGACCACGTCGCCCAAGACGTCGAAGATCACCACGTCGGTGTCGTCGAGCAGGTGGTGCTCCTTGAGCAGCTTCACCGTCTGGCCGACCACGTAGCCGCCGCAGCCCGTGCCCGCGGGCGGCCCCCCCGCCTCCACGCACATGACGCCGTTATAGCCCTCGAAGCAGTAGTCCTCGGGCCGCAGCTCCTCGGTGTGGAAGTCCACGCCCTCCAGGATGTCGATGACGGTGGGGGTGAGCTGCTTGGTGAGGGTGAAGGTGGAGTCGTGCTTGGGGTCGCAGCCGATCTGCAGCACCCGCTTGCCGAGCTTGGAGAAGGCGGCCGACAGGTTGGACGAGGTGGTCGACTTGCCGATCCCGCCCTTGCCGTAGACGGCGAACACCTTGGCGCGCCCGGTCATGGCGGGCGCGTCCATCTTCACCTGCACGCTCCCCTCCCCGTCCTCGCGCGCACGGGCGATGGTGCGGTGGGTGGGGCGGGCGCCGGGGCGTTCGAGGTCGAGCAGGGTCATAGGTTCACGCGGCCGTGGCCACGCCCTCCAGCCGGTCTTCCAGCTCGTCGGATGCGGTCTGAAGCGCGGCGAGCGTGGCGGGATCGGGCGTCCAGTAGTGGCGGTCGCAGGCCTCCAGCAGGCGCTTGGCTATGCGGACGGAGGCCACAGGGTTCAGCTCGGCCAGGCGGCGGCGCATGGCCTCGTCCAGAACGTAGGTCTCGGTGACGCCCTGGTAGATCCAGGGGGCGACCTGGCCGGTGGTGGCCGACCAGCCCATGGTGTTGGTCACCTGCGCCTCGATCTGGCGCACGCCTTCGGGCCCGTGCTTCAGCATACCCTCGAACCAGCGGGGGTTGAGCGTGCGGGTGCGGGTCTCCAGCGCCACCTGCTCGGACAGGGTGCGCACCTTGGCCGCGCCCGAGGTCTGGTCGCCGATGTAGACCGGCGCCTCGGTCCCGCCCCGCGCCCGCTTCACGGCCCGGGCGATGCCGCCGAGCGTGTCGTTGTAGTGATCGAGCGTGGTGACCCCGTTCTCCACCGACTCGACGTTCTGGTAGGCGACGTCCACGCCCTTGAGGATCTGCGCCAGCATCGCCGACTGGCGCACGGCCTTGCCGTTCACGCCGTAGGCGAACGACTTGCGCGCCTGGTAGGCGTCGGCCAGCTCGTCCTCGTCGGTCCAGCAGCCGGCGTCGATCAGCTGGTTGACGTTGGAGCCGTAGGCGCCGTCCGCGTTGGAGAAAACGCGGAGCGCCGCGGTGGGGAGGTCGCACCCCTCAGCCGCCATGTGCGCGAGCGCGTGCTTGCGGACGAAGTTCAGGTGCGGCGGCTCGTCGGCGGAGGCGGCCAGGAGCGCGGCTTCGGCCAGCATCTTCGTCTGCAGGCTGAGCAGGTCGCGGCAGATGCCGGACAGCGTCATCACCACGTCGATGCGCGGGCGGCCGAGTTCGGCCAGCGGGATCAGCTCGGCGCCGCAAAGCCGGCCGTAGCTGTCCACCCGCGGGCGAGCGCCGAGCAGCGCTAGCGCCTGGGCGATGGGCTGGCCCTCGCTCTTCAGGTTGTCCGAGCCCCAGAGCACCAGCGCGATGCTCTCAGGGAGCGCGCCCGTGTCGGCGCGGTGGCGGGCGAGCAGCAGGTCGGCCTGCCGGGCGCCCTCGCGCACGGCGAAGACGCTGGGGATGTGGAAGGGGTCGAAGCCGTGAACGTTGCGGCCCGTCGGCAGGATCGCCGGCGTGCGCACGAGGTCGCCGCCCGGCGCGGGGCGGACGTAGCCGCCGTCGAGCGCGTGGATCAGGGCGTCCAGCTCGGTGTCGCGCGACAGGTGCGCCTCGGCCTGCGTCAGGGCGGCGGGATCGACGCCCGCCTGCGCCATCGCGGCTAGCATCTCGGCGCGCTCGGCGTCGGACAGCGCCTCGCCGACCACGTGCAGGCCCGACGGGATCAGCGCCTGCTCGACCTCGGCCACCTTGTCGGCCAAAGCGGCGATCGGTGCGTCGGAGGCGCCCGCGACATCGAGCGCCGCCGCCTGCTCGCGGATCAGCTGGCTGAGACCCTCGACCTCCGCCGAGCCGGGCGCGGCCGCGCGCCAGCGCTGGATCGAGGCCTTCAGCTCGACCAGCCCCTTGTAGAGCCCCGCCTGCGCGATGGGCGGCGTCAGGTAGCTCACCAGCGTCGCGTTTGACCGGCGGCGGGCCAGGGCGCCCTCGGAGGGGTTGTTGGCGGCGTAGAGGTAGAGGTTGGGCAAATCGCCGATCAGCCGCTCGGGCCAGTCGGCGCCGGAGAGGCCGACCTGTTTGCCCGGCATGAACTCCAGCGCGCCGTGGGTGCCGAAGTGCAGCACGGCGTCGGCGGCGAAGTCCTCCCGGATGTGTCGGTAGAAGGCTGAGAACGCATGCGTCGGCGCGAACCCGCGCTCGAACAGGAGCCGCATCGGGTCGCCCTCGTAGCCGAAGCTCGGCTGCAGCCCGACGAAGACGTTCCCGAACTCCGCGCCCAGCACGAACACGGACGAGCCGTCGGCCAGCGCCTTGCCGGGGGCGGGACCCCACTGCCCCTCGATCTCGGCCAGGTGCCGCTCACGGCGCACGTGCTCCTCGGCGGGGATGCGGCGGTGGACGTTGGCGTCGGTCCCGAAGCGGGAGGCGTTGCCCTCCAGCACGCGCGACCGCAGCGCCGCGACGGTGGGCGGCACCTCGACGGCGTACCCCGCCTTTGCCAAGCCTTTCAGCGTGTTGTGCAGGGACTCGAACACCGAGAGGTAGGCGGCCGTGCCCGCCGCGCCCGCGTTGGGCGGGAAGTTGAACAGCACCACCGCCAGCTTGCGGTCCGCGCGGGCGGTGCGGCGCAGCCTGACCAGCTTGAGAGCCTTGACGGCCAACGCCTCGGCCCGCTCAGGGCAGGCCTGCATGCGCGGAGCGTGGAGCCCGGCCTCCAGCATGCAGCGGCGGCCGCAGCCCTGGCACGGGCCCGACCCATCCGCCCGGCCGCCGAACACCGTGGGCGCGACCGCGCCGTCCAGCTCCGGGATCGCCACCATCATGGTGGCCTCGACCGGCGAGAGGCCGGCGTTCCCCGCCCCCCACTGCTCGATGGTCTGGAACTCGAGCGGCTGGGCGACGAGGTAGGGCACGTCGAGCTGCGCCAGCATCGCCTCGGCCGCGCCCGCGTCGTTGTAGGCGGGGCCGCCGACCAGGGAGAAGCCGGAGAGCGAGACCACCGCGTCCACCGTCACGCGCTCGCCGTCCATGAAGAAGCGCTCGATCGCCGGTCGGGCGTCCAGGCCGGAGGCGAAGGCGGGAACCACGCGCAGCCCGCGGGCCTCCATGGCGGCGACCACGCCATCGTAGTGGCCGGTGTCCTCCGCCAGCACGTAGGAGCGCAGCACGAGCAGGCCGACCGTGCCGGCGTGGGGGGCGGAGGGGCGCGGCAGGCGGTCGGCGCTCTCGGCGATCTTCCCGCGCAGCCGGGGGTGGTAGAGGCCGACGTCGGGATAGACCCGCGGCTCTCCCACCGGGACGTGGCCCCGCAGCGCCCGCCGCTCGCCGTCGGCGTAGCGGTTGACCAGCAGGCGCACCATGTCGGCGACGTTGGCCTCGCTGCCCGAAAGCCAGTACTGCATGGTCAGGAAGTAGGCGCGCAGGTCCTGCGCCTTGCCGGGCACGAAGCGCAGCAGCTTCGGCAGCCGGCGCAGCATGGCCATCTGGCCCGCGCCACTGGAGCCGGTCTTGCCCTTGCCGCCGCGGAGCCGCTTCAGCATCGCGAGCGGCCCCTTCTCCGCCCCGTCCATGCGCAGGCCGCCCAGCCGCGTCAGCTTGATCACCTCGGCGGCCGAGAGCGCGCCGACGATGGCGTCGCACGCGTCGCGCCGCGCCTCCAGCGCGGGGAGGACGGCGCGGACGTGGTCCTCCATGAACAGCATCGTCGCTACGATCACGTCCGCCGTGGCGATATCGGCGAGGCAGCGGTCGAGGGCGGCCTTGTCGTCGCCCCAGTCGGTGGCGGCGTGCAGCGCGAGCGTCAGACCGGGGATGTCGCGGCGCAGCGCGGCGGTGGCGCGGGCGAACACGGCGGCCAGGTGCTTGTCGAGCGTGACCACCACCACCCGCACGGGCGGTGCGGGGGTCACGGACCCGTGCTCAGCGCTGGAAGTGGCTGCGCGCGTCATACAGCGTCTCGAGCTTGATGCTCGCCAGGCCCTGGCTGGTGGCGAAGGCCTCGGTGTTCTTCCGCGCCTTGCCGCGCACGAAGAAGGGGATTTTGGAGAGCTCGCGGGTCGCCTCGTCGGTCCAGACGATCGCGTCGGCCGAGGCGGCGGCCTCGGGTGCGGGCTCAGCTTCCGCGTGGCCGGCGCCGAGGTGCGAGGGGCCGGCCGCGTCGTGGAACTCGAAGTCGTCGCGGAACATGGCCAGGAGGTGCTCCTCCAGCCCCATCACCAGCGGGTGCACCCAGGTGTCGAAGATCACGTTGGCGCCCTCGAACCCCATCTGGGGCGAGTGGCGGGCGGGGAAGTCCTGCACGTGCACGGGCGCCGAGATCACCGCGCAGGCGATGCGCAGGCGCTTGGCGATATGCCGCTCCATCTGTGTGCCGAGCACCAGCTCCGGCTGGGCCGCGGCGATGGCGCGCTCGACCTCCAGGTAGTCGTCGGTGATCAGCGGCTCGACGCCGTAGAGGGCGGCGGCGGCGCGCAGCTCGCGGGCGAACTCGCGGTTGTAGCCGCCCAGCCCCACCACCTCGAAGCCCAGCTCGTCCCGCGCGATGCGGGCGGCGGCGACGGCGCGGTTGGCCTCCCCGAACACGAACACGCGCTTGCCGGTGAGATAGGTGGAGTCCACCGACCGCGACCACCAGCCGGCGCGGCTGGTCGCGTCGTCCAGCGCCGGTTCCGGGTCGACGCCCGCCAGCCGCGCGACCTCCACGATCCACTCGCGCGTGGCGGAAAGGCCCACGGGCTGGATGCGGACGGCGGGCTGCTTGTAGGTGCGCTCCAGCCACGCCGCGGCGGTCCCGGCGATCTCGGGATAGAGCACGACGTTGAAGTCGGCGTCGGGCAGGCGGGCGAGGTCGTCCGGCGTGGCCCCCCAGGGCGCGACGACGTTGACCAGGATGTCCAGCCGGTCGAGCAGGCGGCGCACCTCGACCAGGTCGTCGCGGTGCCTGAACCCCAGGGCGGTAGGGCCCAGGATGTTGCAGGAGGGGCGGGGCAGGCGCTCGGCCGTCGGCGGCCGGGACAGGGCGCGCACCAGGGAGAACAGCGTCTCGGCCGCGCCCCAGCTCTCCTTCTTCTGATAGCTCGGCAGCTCCAGCGGGATCACCGGCACGGGCAGCGCCAGCGCCTTCGCAAGGCCGCCGGGGTCGTCCTGGATCAGCTCGGCGGTGCAGGAGGCGCCGACAATCATCGCCTGCGGGCGGAAGCGGTCGTAGGCGTCGCGCGCCGCGGTCTTGAACAGCTCGGCGGTGTCGGAGCCGAGGTCCCGCGCCTGGAAGGTGGTGTAGGTCACCGGCGGCCGGGCGTTCCGCCGCTCGATCATCGTGAACAGGAGGTCGGCGTAGGTGTCGCCCTGCGGCGCGTGCAGCACGTAGTGCAGGCCCTCCATCGCGGTGGCGATCCGCATGGCGCCCACGTGCGGCGGCCCCTCGTAGGTCCAGAGCGCAAGCTTCATGCCGCGGCCTCCAGAAGGGCGCGGCGGGCCAGCGGGCGGGCGAACAGGCCGGCGAGGTCGCCCGCCTGCTCGAACCCGTGCACGGGCGAGAACACCAGCTCGATCGACCACTTGGTGGCGATCCCCTCCGCCTCGAGCGGGTTCGCCAGCCCTAGGCCGCAGACCACGAGGTCGGGCTTCAGCGCGCGGCAGCGGTCGAGCTGGCGGTCGACGTCCTGGCCTTCGGAGACCGTCACCGCCGCGTCGAGCTGGTCCAGCTCGGAGCCGACCAGATCGCGGTGCAGATAGGGGGTGCCGACCTCCAGGGGGACCATGCCCAGCTCCACCGCCAGGAAGCGCGCCAGCGAGGGCTCCAGCTGGGAGTCGGGAAACAGGAACAGCGTCTTTCCGGCCAGCGCGATCCTGTGGCGTTCCAGCGCGCGCTTGGCGCGCTCGCGGCCGGGGGCGACGACGCGGTTGAAGGCGAGCGCGTCCACGCCGAACGCCTCGGCGGCGGCGCGCAGCCATGCGGTCGTGCCCTCCGCGCCGAACGGGAAGGACGCGGGCAGGTGGCGAGCGCCGCGGTCTTGCATCCGGGCCAGCGTCTCGCCCAGGAACGGCTGGGCCAGCAGCACGCGGGTGTTCGGCCCCACCGGCGGCAGCGACCCGGCGCGGCGGGCGGGGAAGAAGGCGGTCGGGATTCCCAGCTCGGCGAAGAGGCGCGCGAACTGGTCCTCCACGATATCGGGCAGGGCGCCGACCACCAGCAGCGAGGGCGCGGCGTTCGCGGGCTCCGCCGGCGCCTCGGCCACGAGCGCGGCTAGGCAGGCGTCCTCCCCTTGCGTGAAGGTCGTCTCGATGCCGCTGCCCGAGTAGTTCACCACCCGCAGCGGCGCGTGCTTCGCCTGCAGCCGGCCGGCGGCGCGGCTGAGGTCGAGCTTGATCACCTCCGACGGGCAGGAGCCGACCAGGAACAGCATGCGGATGTCGGGCCGGCGGGCGACCAGCTCGTCCACCACCCGGTCCAGCTCGGCGTTGGCGTCGGCCATGCCGGCGAGGTCGCGCTCCTCCAGGATGGCGGTGGCGAAGCGGGGCTCGGCGAACACCATCACGCCCGCGGCCGACTGGATCAGGTGGGCGCAGGTGCGGCTGCCGACCACCAGGAAGAAGGCGTCCTGGATCTTGCGGTGCAGCCAGACGATGCCGGTCAGGCCGCAGAACACCTCCCGCTGCCCGCGCTCCCGCAGCACCGGCCGGGCGGCCGGCGCCGGCGGCGCGACGGGGAGGAGGGACGCCACGCGGTGCGCGCTCCCCTCAGGCGGCCAGGGCGGGACGAGGCCCCGCCGCGGCGTCTTGCCGCGCCGCCCGCAGCTTCAGCAGGAACTGCGAGGCGTTGATCGCGTAAGCGCCATAGGCCGCGATCGCGATGGTCATCTGCTGCGAGGGCGAGCCCCAGCCGTTCAGCAGCGCCAGCACATAGGTCGTCTGCAACGCCAGCACGACCATGCTGAACACGTCCTCCCAGAAGAAGGCGGGCGCGAACAACCACTTGCCGAACACCTCACGCTCCCAGATCGAGCCGGTGACCATGATCGCGTAGAGAGCGGCCGTCTTGAGCAGGATCGATCCCGTCGCCAGCGCGTAGCCGTGGCCGGTGGCGAGGTAGCGGACGATCAGGAGCAGGCTGGCCGCGCAGAGCAGGAACTGCAGCGGCGCCAGCACCGCCTGCACCACCGTCCAAGGCGAAGCGTCGCGGCGCGCGCGCTCCTCGGGCGTGTAGAGCGGATGGCGCTGCGATTTTGACGTTTCTGCCGAAACTGAAGCTGTTCGCCCACCCTGCGGCCACGCGGCGTAGGCGTCGCCCCAGGGGCTGAGCCCCACATGCGCGCCCCAGGGACAGGGCGCCACGCGCTCGAACCAGGCCTCCAGGACGGTGGAGAAGCTTGATCCGGCTTGGCTTTCCGCACCAGCGCCGCCCCGCCGCCGAACGGCCCCGCGCTCCGCCGCGACCGCCGCCACGGCGCCGCCGCCAAGCTCCCGTCGGTTGTCGTGCATGGTCCGTGCTCCCGGCGACGGCCTCGTGTTTGGAAGACTAGGGACGCGCCGCAGCTACTGTCAAGGACACGATACGTCCAATTGACTTGACACTTTCGGCGGGATTGGAAAACGTTTGCCAGACGTCGGAGATCGTGGTGCCCTCCTGTCAGTCGGGGGTGTCCAACCTCCCGCCTCAGAGACGGACACTTCGCCCGGGTGACGGCGAGCACGCGATCCGCCCAGCATTGGGGGTGACCATGGCCAGCTTCCCGTCGTCCCTGAAGAGTGCGCTGCGGAGCTTGCGGGGCGGGGCCGAGACGGGATGGCGCGAGTCCGGGCGCCCGCCGCCGCCGCCCTCCGCGCCCCTGCCCTTTCCCCTCCGCTGGGGCTCGCGGTCGCCGGCGCCCCGCGCAGGGGCGGCGCGCAGCGAAAGCGAGCTGGCGCGCATGATCGAGAGCGAGATCATCCCGCGCCTGATGCTGGCGCACCGCGCCGAGGTCCGGATCGAGGTCGAGGACGGACGCTCGGAGGTTGGGCCGCGCACGCTCGAGAGCTTCATCCGCATGAGCGTGGCGCGCGACGCCGCGGCGCTCAGCGGCTTCATCGACACGCTGATGGAGGGCGGCCTTCCGCTCGAGGCGGTCTACACCGACCTCCTGATCCCCGCCGCCCGGAGCCTGGGCGAGGGGTGGGAGGACGATTCGCTCTCGTTCACCGATGTCACGGTGGCGCTAAGCCGGCTGCACCAGGTCGTGCGCACCCTGGCGGTCCGCCTCCCGGCGCCGGCCCCGGTGGACGGGGCGCGGTCGGTCTGCTTCGCCCCCTTTCCCGGATCGCAGCACACCTTCGGCCTGGCGGTGCTGGAGGACGGCTTCCGGCGGGCGGGCTGGCGCACCTGGCTCGACCCCCACGGGGACGCGCTCGACGCCGAGGAGGCGGTGGCCGCCGAGTGGTTCGACGTCTTCGGCCTCAGCGTCACCTGCGACACGCCCCTGGAGCCGATCGCGGCGATCCTGGCGGGGGTCCGGGAAGCCTCCTGCAACCCCGACCTCTTCGTGATGGTCGGAGGGCGCCTGTTCATGGAGCGGCCGGAACTGGCCCGGGCGGCCGGCGCGGACGCCACGGCGCGCGACACGCGCGACGCCTTGCTTATCGCCGACAAGGCGGTAATGGCACGCGCCTTCGGCTGAAGGCCGGTCCCGCAGCGCAGGCGCACGCATTCCCATGGACGCAAAGGCCGCCGCGGCGAGGACGGAGACGGGCGGGTTTCCGCGCGGCCTCCTGGGCGACCTCGACGCGTCCGTGGCGCGCCAGGTGGTGGCGGCGGGCGGCGACGTCGCCATGGTCATCGACCGCGACGGGGTGATCCGCGACCTGGCGCTTTCCAACGAGGACCTGGAGAGCGACGGCGCGGGCGAGTGGCTGGACCGGCGCTGGTCGGACACCGTCACCATCGAGAGTCGGCCCAAGGTGGACGAACTGCTGCGCGACGCCGCCGGCGGCCGCACGCGGTGGCGCGAGGTCAACCAGGTCACACCCGGCAACCGCTCCCTGATGGTCCGCTACGTGGCGGTCGACGCGGGCCGCGACGGCCGGGTGATCGCCATCGGCCGCGACGAGCGCGCCAGCGCGGCGCTGCAGCAGCGGCTGGTCGAGGCGCAGCAGACGCTGGAGCGCGACTACGCCCGCCTGCGCGAGGTCGAGGGCCGCTATCGCCTGCTGTTCCGCGCCTCCGGCGAGGCGGTGATCGTGGTGGACGCCGCGACCCGGCGCATCGTGGAGGCGAACCCGGCGGCCGAGCGCGCGCTGGGCGAAGGCGCCCAGGCGCTGGCGGGCGGCTCGTTCCTGCGCCTGTTCGACGCCGAGAGCCAGGACGAGGCCGCCTCGCTGCTGGCCGTCACCCGTTCGGCGCCCCGGGCGCAGCCGCCCCAGGCCCGGCTGGTCAGCCAGGGGCGCAGCTTCCTCGCGCACGCCTCCCTGTTCCGGCAGGACCGGGCCTCCTTCGCGCTGGTGCGTCTGGTCTCGACCGAGGCGGGCGCCGCCGCCCCCGACGCCGGCGCGGACCTTCGGACGGTGCTGGAGCGGATTCCCGACGCCTTCTTGGTCACCGATTCGGAGATGCGGATCCTGACCGCCAACGCCGCCTTCCTGGACCTGGCGCGGATCGCCACGCCGGAACAGGCGCTGGGCCAGTCGCTGGCCGCCTACCTTGGTCGCCCGGGGCTGGACCGGAACCTCCTGCTCGACGCGCTGCGCGACCGCGGCGCGGTGCGCAACTTCCGCACCCTGCTGCGCGACGACTACGGCGACACCGAGGACGTGGAGGTCTCCGCCGCGGCCGCCCCCTACGGCGGCGAGACCGCCTTCGGCTTCACCATCCGGGGCGTCGACCGCCGGGTGAACGAGCGCGCCTCCGGCTCGCCCGACCTGCGGCGCTCGGTGGAGCAGCTCACCGAGCTGGTCGGCCGCACCACGCTGAAGGACCTCGTGCGCGAGACCACAGACCTCGTGGAGCGGCTGTGCATCGAGGCGGCGCTGGAGCTGACGAAGAACAACCGCGCCTCGGCCGCCGAGGTGCTGGGGCTGAGCCGCCAGAGCCTGTACTCGAAGCTGCACCGCTTCGGCCTCGGCAACCTCTCCGCCGACGAGGACTGAGGCTGTCAGCTTGGATTGACACCCTGGGGTGTCAGCCATAACCATGGCGGCATGAGCAGCGTTCCCATGACGCTCGAGGGTCCGGCCGGCGAGCGGCGCGCGCCCCGGCCGGCGGCGGTGCTCGAACTGCTCAAGCCCATCACCTGGTTTCCGCCCATGTGGGCGTTCCTGTGCGGCGTGGTGTCGTCGGGCGCGCCGCTCAGCGCGCGCTGGCCGGTGGCGCTGCTGGGGATCGTGCTGGCGGGACCGCTGGTCTGCGCGACGAGCCAGGCGGTGAACGACTGGTTCGACCGGCACGTGGACGCGATCAACGAGCCGAACCGGCCGATTCCCTCGGGACGCATTCCCGGCCGCTGGGGCCTCTATGTCGGGATCGCGTGGAGCGGACTGTCGCTGCTGCTCGCGGCCGCGCTGGGGCCGGCGGTGCTGGCGGCGACGGCGCTGGGGCTCGTGCTGGCCTGGCTCTACAGCGCGCCGCCGCTCCGCCTGAAGGCGTGCGGCTGGTGGGGGCCGGCGTCGGTCGGCCTCTGCTACGAGGGGCTGGCGTGGTTCACCGGCGCGGCGGTGATGGCGGGGACCTGGCCGGACGGGCGGATCACCGCGATCGCCGGGCTCTACAGCCTGGGCGCGGTCGGGATCATGGTGCTCAACGATTTCAAGGCGGTGGAGGGCGACCGGCGCATGGGCGTGCTGTCGGTGCCGGTGGACCTGGGCGTCGAGGCCGCCGCCCTCCTGAGCTGCCTGATCATGGCCGCGCCGCAGGTGGTGGTGTCGGCCCTGCTGTTCACCTGGGGGCAGCCGCTGGCGGCGACGGCGGTGGCGGTGGCGGTCGTCGCCCAGGCATGGCTGATGACGAAGCTGATGCGCGACCCGGCGCGGCTGGCGCCCTGGTACAACGGCACGGGCGTCCTGCTCTCCGTG
>JASLDZ010000056.1 GCA_030151985.1 Caulobacteraceae bacterium
TCGTGAGACAGTTTGGTCCCTATCTGCCGTGGGTGTACGAAGCTTGAGAGGATCTGTCCCTAGTACGAGAGGACCGGGATGGACACACCTCTGGTGGACCTGTCGTGGCGCCAGCCGCGCAGCAGGGTAGCTAAGTGTGGAATAGATAACCGCTGAAAGCATCTAAGCGGGAAACTAACCTCGAAACAAGGCTTCGCCGAGAGCCGTGATAGACCATCACGTTGATAGGCCGGATGTGGAAGCGCCGCGAGGCGTGGAGCTGACCGGTACTAATTGCTCGATCGGCTTGATCGTTACTCAATCGAATCCATGCGCGGCGACGAAGCCGCTGCACGGGGCTCGTCAGTCCAGACAACGTCTTCATCGTCCGTCTTGTTGACCTGGTGGTTTTGCCGGGGGTTCCCCACCCGATCCCATTCCGAACTCGGTCGTTAAGTCCCCCAGGGCCAATGGTACTTCGTCTCAAGGCGCGGGAGAGTAGGTCGCCGCCAGGTCTACCAGACGGACGAACATTCATCAGGAACCGATCAACCCTTCCGTTCACGTACCGCGACCTCGGATCGCGGGCTTGCCGCGGGGTGGAGCAGCCCGGTAGCTCGTCAGGCTCATAACCTGAAGGTCGTAGGTTCAAATCCTACCCCCGCACCCAAGCCCTTCTCCGAACATCGAAGACGCCCGCCGCGCCTGACCGCCGGCGGGCTTTTTCGCGTGCGCGTAGGCCGCCCGCCATCCGGAGCCTGGCGATTCGACTCCTCAGAATGTTCTTGTTACGTTCTTGTCTGGAGCCGCTCATGCAGATGCACCTTCGCCTCGATCCCGACCCGGTGCTGGTCCGTGTCCGCGACCGGCTGCGCCAGGCGCTGGGGCCGCTGAACGCCTGGATGCGTCGTGACCCCGTGAGCCAGCTGGTGCGCTCGATGATCGGTTCGCGCACCTACGACGCGGTGTCCGAGGCGGTGTTCGCGCAGCTGCGGGTGCGGTTCACGCCCTGGACCCGTTTGGCGGACGCGCGGTTCGATGAGGTGGCGCCGATCGTCGCCCCCGTCACCTACGCCGAGGACAAGGCGCACCGGCTGATCGCCGCCACCGCGCTCGTGCGCCGCAGGGCCGGCGCGCTGCGGCTGGATTTCCTCGAGCACTGGCCGCTGGAGGAGGCGATGGCCTGGCTGCAGGAGCTGCCGGGCGTCGGGCAGAAGGTGGCCGCCAGCGTACTCAACTTCTCGACCCTCAGCCGACGTGTGTTCGTGGTCGACGGCCACATCCTGCGCGTGGCGGAACGGCTAGGGCTCAGCGGGCCGCAGGAGGACGCCGACGCCTGCCGCGAGGCGGTGATGGACGCCGCGCCCGACGCCTGGACGGCGGACGACCTTATGGAGCTGCACATCCTGATGAAGCGGCTGGGGCAGACCGCCTGTCGGCCCACACAGCCCGATTGCCCGGCCTGTCCGGTGGCGGATTTCTGTAGACATCCTCCGGACGAATCGGCCCGTCGGCTTCATGCGAAGGGGCCAGATCCCGCGGCTCCCGCCGCCGCCAACGAGAACGCGCCTCCGCCTTCGGACGGGCTGGACGCCTATTTGCGCCGCCGGATCGCGCGGCTGGAGCGCATGGGGGTGTCGCAGGCGCTGCTGAAGGCGGCGGGGCTGTCGCTGCGGCGGGAGATCGACGACGCCTTTCAGGGCCGTCGTCTGCCCGCAGGCGCGCACCAGAGCGCCGGCGCGCGCATGGAGGACGGGGCGGCCGCCCTGGCCCCGGCGCTGGCTGTCGTCACCGCTCTTCCCCGCAAGGGCTTGCGCGCCCTCGTGGTTCAGGAGGCCGACGCGCGCGCGGAGCACGGCGAGCTGCACGGTCCGGGACTGGAGGCGTGGGGGCTGAACCCGCGGGAGGCGGCGTTCGTGCGGG
Source organism: Caulobacteraceae bacterium (assembly GCA_030151985.1). GTDB lineage: Bacteria > Pseudomonadota > Alphaproteobacteria > Caulobacterales > Caulobacteraceae > JASLDZ01. Next base: position 1,903 of record JASLDZ010000056.1, read on the forward strand.
CGCGCGACGGGCCGCAGGCGCTGGAGGTCGCCGACGAGGCGCTGCGGGGCCGCGCGGCGCCGGCCGTGCTCTTGGAGCTGCGGCGCGGGGCGGGGCTGGCCGACCTCTCGGTCACGCGCCGGTTCAATCTGCAGGCCCGGCGGGCGGGGCTGTTCCTGTTCCTGGTCACGCCGAGCCTGGAGGGGACGAGCGCGGCGGCCACCCGCTGGCGCGTGTCGTCCTGCGCCAGCTCCGCGCCCCGGCGGCGGGTGGGACCGCCGACCTTCCGTCTCGACCTCGTGCGCAACCGACACGGACGCACGGGAAGCTGGATCGCGCAATGGAGCGCCCATGAGCGCCGTTTCCTCTCCGCTCGCGCCGTCGCCGCCGAAAGCCTCGGCGAAGAGGGCCTCGACGCCGTCCTCTCCCGAGGAGACGAACGGCTCGGGCGCGACCCGGCGGTTCCTGCATCTCTGGCTGCCGCGGCTCTCCACCGACCGCGTGCGGCGGGAGCGGCCTGAGCTCGACCTCAAGGCGCCGCTCGCCACGGTGGGCAAGGCGAAGAGCGCCCTGCGGCTGCTGGCGGTGGACGAGGCGGCGGCGAGGGCGGGGCTGGGTCCAGGCCTTACGGCGCGGGACGCGCGGCGACGGGAGCCCGCGCTCCTCACCGCGCCGCACGACCCGGCGGCGGACGCGGCGCTGGTGCGGCGCCTCCTGGCGCTCTGCCGCCGGTTCACGCCCGCGCTCGCGCAATCGCCTGACGCCCTGACGCTGGACGTCACCGGCGCGGGGCCGCTGTTCGGGGGCGAGGCTGCGCTGCTCGCGGCGGTGGAGGCGCTGTTCGCCGCCGAGCGGGTGGCGTTGCGGCCGGGGCTGGCGGACACGCCGGCCGCCGCCTGGACGCTGGCGCGGTTCGCGTCCGATCCCGTCTCCACGCCCGGCGGCCTGCGGGCATCGCTCGCCGCTCTGCCGGTCGAGGCGCTGCGGCGGCCGGGGGACCAGGCGGAAGGCGTGGTCGAGGACCTGCGGGGCCTGGGCGTGCGCACCCTGGCCGACGCGTGGGCCTGGCCGCGCGAGCAGCTGGCGGTTGCGCTGGACGCGGCGTTGTGGACGCGGCTGGACGAGCTGACCGGCGCGCGCGCCTGCCCGCTTGCGCTCAGGCTGGAGCCGGTTCGGTTCACGGCCGAGCGGCGGCTGATGGAGTCCGTGTCGGGGGCCGAGGCGATCCTGCACCACGTGCGGCGGCTCGCCGAGCCGGTGTGCGACCAGCTGCGACGGCGGCGGTCGGGCGGTCGGGGGTTCGTGCTCAGCCTGTTCGGGGACCGGGGTCGCTTGCGGGTGGTCCGCGTCGCTTCGCGCCAGCCGTTGACCGATCCGGCCGCCATCGCCGCCATGTTCGCGCGGCGGCTGGAGGCGGAAGGGGCGGGGGAGGCCGCGCCCGACGCGGCGCTGGGCGACGGCGCGGTCGAGGAGGCGTTCGACCACTTGCGGCTGGAGGCGCGGCCGGTGGAGGCGCTGGCCGAGCGCACCGGCGACCTCCTGGGCGAGGAGGCGGACACCGTGTTCGAGGCGTTCGCCGCCACCCTCGACGCGCGCTTCGGGCTCGACGTGGTGCAGGCGGTCACGCCCGACCGGCGGACCGCCAAGCCGGAGCGGGAGGTGCGGTTCACGCCGTGGGGCTCCCAGCCGCTGGGCGACGGGCCTCCTCCGCCGCCGCCCGCCTGGGGCGACGCGGTGCTGCGGCCGCTGCGGCTGTTCTCACGTCCTGAACCGATCCGGGTTCTGAGCGAGCCGACCGAGCGGCCGCCCTTCACCTTCGTCTGGCGGCGGGTGAGCCACCGCGTGGTGCGGGCCGAAGGGCCGGAGCGGCTGTCTCCGGAGTGGGGTCGTGAGGCGCCCGACGCCCGGACGCGCGACTACTACCGGGTGGAGAACGAGCGGGGGCGGCGGTTCTGGATCTTCCGCGAGGGCTTCTTCGTGGAGGACGCGCATGGCGAGACGGGCGCGCCCGCCTGGTTCCTGCACGGGCTGTTCGCGTGACCGTGACGGGGCCGGCCGAAGGAGAGATCGAGGAGGGTCGCAAGGCGGGGCCGGAGCCGCTGCGCCTGCCGGCGCAGGGGCCGGCCTATGTGGAGTTAGGACTGGCGACCGCCTTCTCTTTCCTGCGCGGGGCGTCGCGGGCGCACGAACTGGTGGGGCAGGCTTGGGAGCTGGGACATGCGGCCGTGGGCGTGGCCGACCTCAACACGCTGGCCGGCGTCGTGCGCATGCTCACGGCGGCCGAGGACATGGGCCGCACCCTGAACCTTGACCCGGACAAGGACCTCATCCCGCCGCCGTTCCGCGTTTGCGTGGGGGCGCGGCTCGCCTTCGTCGACGGCGCGCCCGACGTGCTGGTCTACCCCTCCGACCGGGAGGCGTTCGCGCGGCTGACTACGTTGCTCACCAAGGGCGGCATGGAGGCGGGGGCGAAGAAGGGCGAGGCGCAGATCGCCTTCGACGACCTGCTCGCCCACGCGCAGGGGCAGAACCTGATCCTGATGCCGCCGGACCGTCCCGATCCGGTCGAGCTGCGGCGCTGGGGCGACCGGCTGCTGGAGGCGTCGGACGGGCGGGCGTGGCTGGCGGGAGTGCGCCGCTACGACGCGGTGGACGAGATGCGGCTCGACTTCGTGGCGGATGTCGCGGCGGCGGCGGGGGCGCCGCTGGTGGCGATCAACGACGTCCTCATGCACCACCCGTCGCGCAAGCGGCTGTTGGACGTGATGACCTGCATCCGCGAGCACACGACGCTGTTCGAGGCGGGACGGCGGCTGGAGCTGAACGCCGAGCGGCACCTCAAGCCGCCGGACGAGATGGCGCGGCTGTTCGAGGAGCATCCGGCGGCGATCGAGGAGACGGTGCGGTTCGCGCAAGCCTGCGACTTCTCCTTACGGGAGCTGGCCTACCAGTATCCCGACGAGCCCGTGCCGCCGGGCAAGACCGCGCAGCAGCATCTGGCCCACCTCGCGCGGGGCGGGCTGGAGAAGCGCTGGCCGGTCAAGACCAAGCGCAAGGTGGACGCGCGCAAACAGCTAAAGAAGGAGCTGAAGTTCATCGAGAAGATGGGCTACGCCCACTACTTCCTGACGGTCCACGACATCGTCAAATGGGCGAGGGCTGAAGGCATCCTGTGCCAGGGCCGGGGATCGGCGGCCAACAGCGTTGTCTGCTATTGCCTGTTCGTCACCGCCATCGACCCGATCGCGCACAAGCTCCTGTTCTCGCGCTTCATCTCCCGCAACCGCCGCGAACCGCCCGACATCGACGTGGACTTCGAGCACGAGCGGCGCGAGCGGGTGATCCAGCGGATGTACGAGAAGTACGGCCGCCACCGCGCCGCCATCTGCGCCACCGTGATCCACTATCGCCCGCGCATGGCGATCCGCGAGGTGGGCAAGGTGTTCGGCCTGTCGGAGGACACGACCGGGGCGCTGGCCTCCACCGTCTGGGGCAGCTGGGGCGACGCTCTGCCCGACGCCCATGTGAAGCAGGCGGGACTGGATCCGGACAATGTGCACCTGCGCGAGGTGCTGGCGCTCGCCAACGAACTGATCGGCTTCCCTCGCCACCTGTCACAGCACGTCGGCGGCTTCGTTCTCACCCAGCGGCCGCTCAGCGAGATCTGCCCGATCGTGAACGCGGCCATGCCGGACCGCACCTTCATCGAGTGGGACAAGGACGACATCGACGCGCTGGGCATCATGAAGGTCGACGTGCTGGCGCTGGGCATGCTGACGGCGCTGAAGAAGGGGTTCGCGATCCTTGAGGCGCAGGGCGCCGTTCCACCCGGCTTTGATATGGCCGATCTGCCCGACGAGCAGCCGGACGTCTACCGGATGTGCGCAGAGGGCGACACGATCGGCGTGTTTCAGATCGAGAGCCGGGCGCAGATGAACATGCTGCCCCGCCTGCGGCCCGAGACCTTCTACGACCTCGTAATCGAGGTGGCGATCGTGCGACCGGGTCCGATCCAGGGCGACATGGTCCACCCGTACCTCAAGCGGAAGGCCAAGCTGGAAGAGGTGGTCTATCCACGCCCCGGCCCGGGTTTCCCGCAGAACGAGCTGGAGGCGGTGCTTTCAAAAACGCTCGGCGTGCCCCTGTTCCAGGAGCAGGTCATGAAGGTCGCCATGGTCGCCGCCGAGTTCGACGGGTCGGAGGCCGACCAGCTCCGCCGCGCCATGGCTACTTTCAAGCGCGTGGGCGGTATGGGGCGGTTCGAGAAGAAGCTGCACGACGGCATGGCGCGCCGCGGCTATGCGCCTGAATTCGCCCAGGCCATCTTCAAGCAGATCGAGGGGTTCGGCTCCTACGGGTTTCCGGAGAGCCATGCGGCGAGCTTCGCCAAGCTGGTCTACGTCTCGGCGTGGCTGAAGTGCCGGTTTCCGGCGGTGTTCTGCGTGGCGTTGCTGAACTCCCAGCCCATGGGCTTCTACGCGCCGGCGCAGATCGTGCGGGATGCTGTGGAGCACGGGGTGGAGGTGCGGCCGGTCGACGTCGAGCACAGCGACTGGGACTGCACGATCGAGACGACGGACGCCGGCGAGATGGCGGTGAGGCTCGGCTTGCGCATGATCGACGGCATGAGCGAAAAGTGGGCCGAGGCGATCCCGAAGCTCCGCGGCGAGGGGTTCGGCGACTTCGACGTCTTCATGCGGCACACCAACCTGACCCGGGCGCAGGTGCGGCGGCTGGCGGACGCGGACGCGTTCCAGAGTTTCAGGACCTCGCGTCGGGGCGGGTTCTGGCAGTCGCTGAAGACCGACGCCAAGGCCGCGCCGCCGCTGCTCGCCGCCCTGCCGAAGTTCACGCCGCCGCCGGCCCTGCCGGACCTGAGCCGTTCGGAGGAGGTGGTGGCCGACTACCGCACCACGCGGCTGTCGCTGAAGGGCCACCCGATGGAGTTCCTGCGGCCGGCGTTCGCGGCCGAGGGCGCGAAACCCTGCGGGACCTTGCAGGACATGCGGGATTCCACGCCCGTATCCGTGTCGGGGGTCTGCCTCGTGCGCCAGCGTCCCGGAAACGGGAATGTCTGCTTCATCACCATCGAGGACGAGACGGGCGTCGCCAACCTCGTGGTGGTGACGGCGGTGTTCGAGCGCTATCGGCGCGAGATCATGGCCTCGCGGCTGCTGGTCGCGCACGGCCGCATCCAGAAGTCGCCGGAGGGCGTGACGCACGTCTTCGTCCACGAACTGGAGGACCGCTCGGACGAACTGGCGCGGCTGACCGAGGAGGGGGCCGTGTTCGCGCCCGCCATCGCCCCCTCCGACCACGTGCTCACCAACGGCCCGGTCGGCAGCGGCGCGACGAAGCTTCACGTCCCCGCTCCGCTGAAGGAGCCGGACCGGCGGGCGCAGCGCGGCCACCCGCGCGACGTGCGCATCATCAGCCGCGACTTCCACTGAGCGTCGCCGCGCTCCGGCGCCAGCCCTATTTGGGCGAGCCCGTTCTCCTGCTGGGCACGGAGGAGTCGCGCAGCCGCGCCAGCACCGTAGAGGTGTAGCTTCGAGCGGTATTTCTTGTAGGTCCGATCCTGGCGTTAGATCGAGCCCACATCAGGCTTAGATCGGTTCCGTCAGCCATCCGGTCGGCAATGTACGTCTCGGCCGCACGGCGCACTTCATCTGAAGCCATCCGAATGGCAAGATCGGCAACTCCTTCAATCGTCTTGCATTCTGTTTCTATAGGATCCAAGAATAAGGTCGAAAACTTGCGAAATCCTAGCTCCGGGTTCATCAGGATCCGTCTCCGTTCAAGGGGTAAGCCGTCCTAACGGTAAATCCTTTATTATTTCGGGCATGCTTTATGTACACACCCACCGAAAACGTTTCTCTTAACCGGACGATGCCGTTTTCGTCACTGCGGTTGCGGTAGGCTTCTCGTCCCGTAGGAGAGTTGTATCGTTTCTCGATAAAGTCTTCGTCATTTTGCCCCGAGGCCACGGCATCGACTCGATCGGGATTACTCTGAAGCACGTCATTTACGTAGCTGTTAGCAGATGCCAAGTCGTTGAATGATCCTTCCCGAATCGCGAACGCAGTTGCACTTGGTGTATCCAGGCGCTCGCCCTCAAGCGTGCGCACAAGGTCGCCGTTGCTGCGGCCGACGTGGCGCTCGATGGCATGGCCGCCCTCCTTCTCCTCCCGTCGCAGGTCCACGCGCGGAGGCATGCGGTTCGCCGCCGGCTCAAGAGCGTAACCGTCGCCGCCGTCCG
>JASLDZ010000117.1 GCA_030151985.1 Caulobacteraceae bacterium
TGAACAGCTATTCCGGCTGGGCCGCGGCCGCGCTCGGCTTCACGCTCGAGAACACCGCCCTGATCATCACCGGCGCCCTGGTGGGATCGTCCGGCGCCATCCTCAGCTACATCATGTGCAAGGGGATGAACCGGAGCTTCGTCTCGGTGATCCTGGGTGGCTTCGGCGGCGAGACCGCGGCAGCCGGCGGCGGTGGCGAGCAGAAGCCGGTCAAGCTCGGCTCGGCCGAGGATGCGGCCTACCTCATGAAGAATGCCGGCCGCGTCGTCATCGTGCCGGGCTACGGCATGGCGGTGGCGCAGGCGCAGCACGCGCTGCGCGAGATGGCCGACACGCTGAAGAAGGAGGGCGTGGAGGTGAAATACGCCATCCACCCCGTCGCCGGCCGCATGCCCGGCCACATGAACGTGCTCCTGGCCGAGGCCAACGTGCCCTACGACGAGGTGTTCGAGCTGGAGGACATCAACGCCGAGTTCGCCACCGCCGACGTCGCCTTCGTCATCGGCGCCAACGACGTCACCAACCCCGCCGCCAAGACCGACACGAGTTCGCCCATCTACGGCATGCCGATCCTGGACGTGGAGAAGGCCGGCACCGTGCTGTTCGTCAAGCGCGGCATGGCGGCGGGCTACGCGGGCGTGGAGAACGAACTCTTTTTCCGCGATAACACCATGATGCTCTTCGCCGACGCCAAGAAGATGGTGGAGGGGATCACGAAGGGGCTATGATTCGCCGACCAGGCCTTCGCCAGCTCGCGATCAGGATCGCCATTGCGCTCGGTGCCTGCTTCTTCACGGGCGGTTCCGCCTACGCGGTTCCGCCGCCCCCTCCCGCCGGCGCCAACCTCGCCGCCCTTCAGACTTTCATCGCCGGCGTGACGAGCGCCCAGGCCGACAGCTATGAAGCCGCGCTCGCCGAGGACTTAACCGTCATGAGCGATGGTGCGGCCCTGGCGAGGTCCAAGGCCGACTGGATGAGACTGATGCGACCGCTGTTCCTGACAGCTGAGCGCGCCGTGAGCGTTGAACACGTCTACTACGGGGCCGACTACCTGACCGACGGGCCCTACGCCAAGCCGCGAGCCATCCTCCTTGAGCGAGTGGAGCGCGTATTTGGCGATTGCTGCGTCCTCCATCGAGTCGAAACGCTGACCTTCGACAACGGGAAGGTCACGCGGCTGGAGCGTACGGTCGAGTTGGACCTCGAGTTGAAGCCCGACGGGCGCCCGCAGGGCGCTCCATAGTCGTCGGCAGGGAAGCGTCTACAAGCCTCAGATTGGGGCCGAATCGAACCTCAGGGCTCCGGCGGCCGCCATGTCCGCGTGCAGCGCCTCCGGGCTCCAGTCGTAGCCGTTGGGCCAGGTGAGCGCGCCGAACTCAATGAACACGCGGTCGAAGAAAGCGGGATCCTTGAACGGCTCGACCATCGGCCCCGCGTCGCGGGCCATCTCAGAGAAGTCCCACTCGCCCGCCGTGCCGTCGGTGAACCAGAGTTTCAGCCGATAGGGACCGAGGCGTCGGGCGGCGCGCACCTGTACGATGTCGGTGTTTAGGATCAGTCCAGCCCCGGAATCCGCATCAGCGGCAAGCGCGAGCCCGGCCGCGTCCGATCCCAGTTCTCCATCAGGGCGTCGCGGTTGAGTTCCGTCCATTCCTCGACCAGCCTCGCGATCCGCACCGGCAAGCGCCCCTTCAATATGCGCCCGTCGTCGATCCGCACCAAGGCTTGGTGCTCCTCGAAGATCGCGTGAAAGTGCGGCGGGTTGTGGTCGCCGAAGAACATCCGAATGGCGATACCGTAGAAGAGCGAAACGGTCGGCATCGTTCACTCCGCAGCGCCCGCCGCCTCGAACGCCGCCTTCTGCGCCGCGAAGGCGCGTTGGTAGGCGGGGCGGGCTTCGGCGCGGGCGATGTAGGCGGCGACCGTCGGGTATTCGTCCAGTAGGCCCGAGCTGCCGAGCCTGCGCAGCACGGTGACCATCATCAGGTCTCCGGCGCTGAAGTCCCCGTCGAGCCAGTCGCGATCGCCCAGCACATGGGTCAGCTCCGCCAGCCGCGTGCGCACGCGGTCCTGCAGCATCGGGTGGCGGTCGGCGAACCACGGTTTGTCGCGCTCGAACAGGGCGGCCATGCTGAGCTCCACCACCGGCGGCTCCACGGTGCTCACCGCGGCGAACATCCACGCGATCGCTCGCGCCCGCGCGGCGGGGCCGGAGGGGAGCAGCCCTCCGTGACGCTCCGCGATGTGCAGCACCACCGCCCCCGACTCGAAGAGCCGTACCTCGCCGTCGCCGTAGGTCGGGATCTGGCCGAAGGGATTGCGGGCCCGGTGCTCAGGCGACTTCAGCTCGGCGAAGGTCACACCCAGCGTCTGGTAGGGCCGGCCCACCTCCTCCAGCGCCCAACGCACCCGCATGTCGCGGGCGAGGCCTCGTCCCTGGTCGGGGCTGCGCTGGAAGACGGTGAGCGTGGTCGGCATCGCGGTCTCCGGAAGCGGCCCCGACGACCGTATCATTTTGGTCGCGCGGCCGCCCCGTTCGGCCGCTAAGCGCAAGGGGTGGCGAACCCGATCCGTTCATCCGTCGTTGCACTGGGGCTGGTAACCCTGGGCCTGGGAGGATGCATGACGGAACGCGGCGACATCGCGAACCTGTCCCCGGGCGTCCGGGCGGCGGAGCCCGCGCGCGGCCGGATGGTCGACATCGGCGGCCGCCGCCTGCATCTCGTCTGCGAGGGACCGCGCGGCGCCGTTCCCACGGTGGTGTTCGAGGCCGGCGCCTTCGGCACATCGGCGGACTGGGCGGTGGTGCAGGACCGGGTCGCCGACCGCATGCACGCCTGCGCCTACGACCGCGCGGGCCTCGGCCTGTCCGACGCCGGTCCCGAGCCCCGCGACAGCCGGGCGGTGGCGGCCGACCTGAAGGCGCTGCTGGAGGCTTCGGGCGAGCACGGGCCCTTCATCCTGGTCGCCCACTCCATGGCGCCGGTGCACGCCTATCTGTTCGCGCTGCAGAACCCCGAGCTTGTCTCCGGGCTGGTGCTGGTCGACGGCACGCCGCCCGAGGCGATGACGGACCCCAAGATCGCCGGCATGGTGAAGAGCTTCGGCGTCGCGGCCGCGCTCGCGCCCCTGGCGGCGCGGCTGGGCCTGCTGTGGGCGGCGGACCCCTTGGCGGGGGACCCGATCGGCGTCGGCGGGCAGGCGGCGGCGGACAAGCGCCGCGCCTTCTCCTCGGCCCGCCACAACCACTGGGGCGCGGTGGAGGCCAAGGACTGGCTGCGCGACGGGCAGGAGGCGCGGGACGCCGGCGAGCTCAGCCGCGAGCTGCCGGTCGCGGTGATCTCCGCCACCGGCGACACGCACCTGCGCACAGCGCTGGAGGCGCCGGCCCGCCGCTCCCGCCGGGGCTACGTCGAGCATGTGGCGGGCGCGAACCACGCCACCCTGCTGGGACCGAAATTCGCCGACGCCGTGGTGCGGGGGATCGAGTTCGTGAAGCGCGCCGCCGTCGAGGGCGGCGAGCCCGCCTCGGTGTTCGCCCCGTCGTCGGCCCCGTCGTCGGCCCCGATCGCGGCCCGCACGCCGGAGCTGGCGCCCGCCGCCTGATGGACGCGCCGGCGCCCGTCCGCCTCACCTCGCTGGCGCACGGAGGCGGGTGCGGCTGCAAGATCGCGCCGGGCGTGCTGCGGGACATCCTGGCGCGCGCCCCCGCCGCCGCCGCGGTCTTCCCCGACCTGCTGGTCGGGATCGAGACGGGCGACGACGCGGCCGTGTGGCGGCTGAACGCCGACCAGGCCCTGGTGGCCACCACCGACTTCTTCATGCCCGTGGTGGACGATCCGTTCGACTTCGGCCGGATCGCCGCGACCAACGCGCTGTCCGACGTCTACGCCATGGGGGCGACGCCGATCCTGGCGCTCGCCATCGTCGGCATGCCGGTCGGCCGCCTGCCGGTGGAGACCATCGCGCGGGTGCTGGCGGGAGGCGCGGCGGTCTGCGCCGACGCCGGCGTGCCCTTGGCGGGCGGCCACTCCATCGACAGCGTGGAGCCGATCTACGGCCTGGTGGCGCTGGGCCTCGTGCATCCGGACAAGGTGCTGCGCAACCGCACCGCGCGCGCCGGCGACCGGCTCATCCTGACCAAGGCGCTGGGCGTGGGCGTGCTGAGCGCCGCCTTCAAACGCGAGCGGCTGGACGCGGAGGGCTACGCCGCGCTCATCGCCACAACCACCCAGCTGAACCGGGTCGGCGCCGAGCTTGGGGACACGCCGGGCGTCCACGCGGTCACCGACGTCACGGGCTTCGGCCTCCTCGGCCACGCCCTGGAGATGGCGCGAGGCGCGGGCCTCACCGCCGTGCTCGACGCGGACGCGCCCGCGCTGCTGCCGGGCGTGGAGGCGCTGGCGCAGGAGGGCGTGCGCACGGGCGCGGCGGTGCGCAACTGGGCCAGCTACGGCGCCGAGGTGACGCCGCCCGCCGGCCTGCCGGAGTGGCGGCGCGACCTCCTGTGCGACCCGCAGACCAGCGGCGGCCTCCTGATCGCCGTGGCGCCCGAGGAGGCGGAAGCCGTCCTGGCGCTGGTGCGGGACCGCGGCTTCGCCTCCTCCACCATCGTGGGCGGGATGGAGGAGGGCGCGCCGCGCGTGCGGGTGCGCGCGCTCGCCGGCGCGGGCTGCGGCTAGGGCTCGAGCCCGACCGTCCTGCCGGGCTGTCCGGCCGCGTGCGGGTAGCGGACGTCGCCCAGGACACGCACGTCGAGCACGGTGACGAAGCCGTTGGCGGCGGGCGTCGAGCGCAGGCGCTCCGTCCTCGCCGCCGCAGGCTCGGGGCCGCCGGCCAGCGCCTCGGCCATCACCCGTCCCTTCAGCGCGCCCGGACCCTTCAGCTCCAGCCCCAGGAGGTGCGCCAGCGTCGGCGCCCAGTCGATGTTGCCGACGGGGGCGGGATCGACCCAGCCCCTGCGGAAGTCGGGGCCGGCCGCCGCCATCATGTTGCGGCCGTTGGCGCGACTGAAGCTGCCGTGGATGCCCTGGCCCTGCGCCAGGTTGGTGTCGGCCACGTCGAAGGCGCAGACGAGCGGGTCCGCGCAGCCGGTGGAGCCGCTGCGGAAGCTGACCACGAGGTCGGGCGCGGGCGTGCGGGCGGCGCCTTTCAGGCCGATGGCGCTCGTGGGCAGGGCGCCCGGGATCGGCCCCAGGGTGTCGTCGGCGAACAGGCCCGCGCTATAGTCCTGGGTGGTCAGGAAGGCTGCGATCCTCCCGGCGAGCGCCCGCCCCGCGGTCGTCGGCAGCCAGACCATGTCCACCCCCCCGTTGGCGCCGACCACCACGTCGGGCCGAGCCGGGTCGCGGCCGAGGACGGCGTTGGCGCTCTTCGGGTGGCCGGTGAAGGTCAGCGGCGCGCCGTTCGGCTCCCAGACCGGCAGGCCCAGGGCGCGGGCGAGGTCCAGCGCCAAAAAGCCGGGCGGCAGCTCGCCCTTGGGCACGTCGGGATAGCTCCCCTTGGCGGAGGGGCTGGTCGCGCTGGCCTTGGAGGTGACGGAGAAGCCGTGGTCGGCGGTGACCACGATGTCGGTGGTCTCGGCCAGCCCCAGCCGAGCCAGGGCCGCGCGCAGCCGGCCCAGGCCGGCGTCGGCGTTGCGGATCGAGGCGAGCGTGGTCGGGCCGTTGATGCCGGGGGTGAGCGCGTCGGGGCTGTCGCCCTGGTTGTGCTGGGTGCCGTCCGGGTCGCGCGACCAGAACACCAGCACGAACGGGCGGTCGGCGGCCTTGAACCGCGGCAGGAGCACCTCGGTCGCGACTTGGGCGAACCAGTCCTGCTGCTCGACGTTGGCCACCCGGACGCCGCCGAAGTCGGGGCTGGAGTTCAGGCCTCGGTCGGGGGCGACGACGGGCAGGCCGGCCGCTCCGATCGCCGCCACGACCTCCGGCGGCAGGGGCAGGCCCTCGGGCGAGCCGGTGGAATCGTCCACCACCAGCGTCGTGCGCCCGTCGCGGGCCGTCACGTCCTGGATGGCGGCGGGGCCGAGCTTGCCGACCACGGCGGTGGAGAAGCCGTGCGCGGCCGCGGCCGAGAGCAGGGTGTCGCGGCCGAGGAAATTGCCGCCGTAGGCCGCGTTCATGCCGCCGAGCACCGCGTCCTCCTCCAGGAAGGGCACGAGCGAGAGGAAGCTCCCCTCGACGGGCTTGGCCCCCGCGTAGACGGAGTTGGCGAAGTCGCCCGTGTCGCCCACCCCGTGGCCGGTGGCGATTGAGGCGGCGTTGGGGGTGGTGAGCGTCGGGAACTGCGCGTGGCTGTCGGCGAAGTCGACGCCCTCATGCTTCAGCGCCCACATGTTCGGCGCGCTGTCGGCCGTCACCGCGCCGTAGCGCAGGCCGTCGGCGACGAAGATCACGACGTTGTGCGGCCGCTCGGCGGCCTGCGCGGGGACAGCGGAGGTGAAGAGAGCGGCGACGCCGAAGGACAGGAGCAGCTTACGCATCGCGCCGGGTTAGCAGCCGTGTGCGACAGGCGTCCAACGGTCGCGACGCCCCACTCCGCTCATCCCGGCGAAAGCCGGGACCCATGCGAGGGTCGCGGGTGTGCGCGACCGTTCCGCTCTCCCGCACTCGCAGGATGGGTCCCGGCTTTCGTCGGGAGGAGCGGGTGAGGGTCAGGCCGTCGCCGGCTCCAGCTCGCGGGGCGGGCGGGCGGGGCGGCGGGGCTTGGCGGCGGCTGGCGGAGCCGGGCGGCGGTCGAGCATCGACCAGCGGCGGCGCTCCGCCCAGTCGATCAGCTCCAACCGGCCGCAGGCGTGCTCGACCACGGCGGTGCAGCTCTCCACCCAGTCGCCGTCGTTGACGTAGAGCACGCCGTCGATGTCGCGGGTCTGCGCCCGGTGGATGTGGCCGCAGATCACGCCGTCGAGCCCCCTGCCCCGGGCCTCCTCCGCCAGCGTCCGCTCGAAGTCGTCGATGAAGCTCCCGGCCTGCTTCACCTTGCCCTTCAGCCAGGCGGCGAAGCTCCAGTAGCCGAGGCCGAAGGTGCGCCGCGCCCGGTTCCAGGCGGTGTTGGCGCGGAGCAAGGCCCGGTAGGCCCAGTCGCCCATCACCGCCAGCCACTTCGCCCGCGTCACCACCCCGTCGTAGAGGTCGCCGTGGGTGACGAGGTAGCGCTTGCCGTCGGCCGCCTCGTGCACCGTCTCCTCGGTCACCACGATGCCGCCCAGGTGTTCGCCGTAGAAGGCGCGGGCGAAGGCGTCGTGGTTGCCAGGCACGTACACCACCCGCACGCCGCGCCGGGCGAGCGCCAGCAGGTGCTGGGCCACCGCATCGTGCGCCCGCGGCCAGAACCAGCCGGTCTTCAGCCGCCAGCCGTCGACGATGTCGCCCACGAGGTAGAGGCTCTCGCATTCGGTGCTCATCAGGAAGTCGAGCAGGAGCTCCGCCTGGCAGCCCCGCGCGCCCAGGTGCAGGTCGGAGATGAACACGGAGCGGTAGCGGTGCGGAAAGGCGAAGGCGTTCACGGCGGTCCCCCGGTGACGTCTCGTCCGCCCTCGTCCTTGCGGGGCGTCGCCGGGCTTGTGGCGCGAGTCGATGACGGGGGAATGACGCGGCTATAAGGGATTGCGCAGGAATCCTTCCCCGGGCCCGCGCGTTCTCTCGCCCGAGGAGGACCGAACGCCATGTCCAGCTGGTGCGTCCACGCCCAGGACGAACGCCTCGCCAAGCCCCACAGGGTCGAGGCCGACGGCTGGCTCGACGCGGCGATGGCCTACGCCGAACGCTGGCTGGGCGACGCCGACGAAGCGCCCGTGACCCTCATCGTGCAGGACGAGGCGAGCGGCGCGGAGCACTGCCTGACGGTGGATCTGGCGAGCGGTGAGGCGGAGGCGTGTGGCTAGCGGTCAGCCCCCGGGCTTGGGGGTCGCCGCGGCCTTCGAGGGGGGCTCGCCGTTGTAGAGAAGCCGGATCGGCAAGTTGATGGTCTCACCCGCAGTCGGTTCGCCTTCCTGACTCCAGAGGTTGGCTCTCATCACCTTTGCAATCTTTAGTCCGGCCTCTCCGAAACCAAGTTCCGGCGGGGTTTGTTCGACGACATTGCAATCGTCCAACGTTCCGGCGGCCCCGATCACACAGTGCAGGACCGAACGCCCGCTGAAGACGCCTGCAGCGGCGGCGTTGGCGGGATAGTCCTCCAAGACGTCTTTGGCGTCGAAGCTTCGCACCCAGTCGATAGAACGAGCGACGCGTTCGGCTGTCGGCTGAAGCGCTCGCGCTGAGAAGTCGAAGGCGACAAGAACCCTCAACTGCCGAAGCTGCGCAGGAGCGACGCCTTCGACGTTCAGCCCGAAGGCCGGGACCAGCTTTCGGGCTGCGGCCTCAAATCCCCACCCTCCGGGAGTCTCCGACGTGGCCTCGCAGTTCTTGAGTTGGCCCTCAGCGGAAACGCCGCACCGCAGGGCGACCCGCCCATAGACCTTCTGGGCAGCCGCTCGCGCAGGAAATGCGGATCGGAACGCTTCTGCGCTCGGGGCCGCACGCCAGGGAGCCCAAGCCATGATCTTCAGCGCACCGCCGGACTGGATGAAGCCGCCCTCCTCAGGAAGCTCAAAGCGGAGCGGGATGGTCACCGTGCCCCCAGGCTGAGGCTTACCGTCAACGAGCCTGGGCTTCATCTGGAAGTTGGGAGCTAGCAGAAGCGCCGCTGCGCCGAACCCGAAACCCGCAGGCGTCTCGGACTCGACGGCGCAATCGACGAGGTTGCCATCGTCTGCGACGTCGCAGCGTATCTTCGCTACACCGGAGGTTCCGGTCTCCAGCGCCCTTTGAGGAAGCACCGCCGCCAACGCGTTCCCGTCAGGCTTTCTCAGCCAATCGGGATTGGTGATGCGATGCTCTTTGGTGGCGATCACCAGCGCCTGCCCCGAAGCGACCGGCTTGCCCCCGAGCCGCGCCGGCTTAACTCGGAAGTACGATACGAGAGACAAGGCGATCGAATCGAGGCGAGGATCGTGCCGGGGCTCCGCGTCCGCGTGGCAAGCGTCCAGGGCGCCGGCTTCTGTGACCGCGCAGCGCAGCGTCACCTGCCCATCCAGACCGGCCGGGTTCGCCGCCGCGATCTCCGCCGCTGTCGGCCGCATCGAGACGACCGGCGGCGTGTCATAGAGCTTCGGAAAATCCACCGTGGCGCTCACAGTCGGCGCCCTCGACGACTTCTTCATATCCAATCGAAACTGGGGAGCGAGACCCAGGATCGCGGCCTCGTACCGGCTATCCTGGCCCTCTCCAGGCGATGTCTTGCAGGCTTCGAGCCCGCCATCGACACGGACGTAGCAGGTCATCGTCATCGAGCCGGGTCGATCACCGCGCGTACCATAGAGGCTAGCCGCCTGTCGTATCTCGTCTGCGGAAGGACGCTGAGCCCAGACGATCGCAGGAGGAGGTGGGGGAGGCGACGCAATCGGCAAAGGAGGCTCCGGCGACAGTCACCTTTCAAAAGGTGAGGATCGCCATTCTCGCGTCGTGAAGCGCGTCTGCAAGCCCTACCCGAACCGCCCCGTGATGTAGTCGGCCGTCTGGCGGCAGCGGGGGTTGTCGAAGAGGCGTTCGGTCTTGGCGAACTCGATCAGGTCGCCCAGGAACATGAAGGCGGCGTTGTCGCTGATGCGGGCGGCCTGCTGCAGGTTGTGGGTCACGATCACGATCGTGATGTCCTTCTTCAGCTCGACCAGCGTCTCCTCC
>JASLDZ010000152.1 GCA_030151985.1 Caulobacteraceae bacterium
GCGCCCCCATCCCCGACCCTTCCCCCCCGAGGGGGGAAGGGAGAAGAGAAGGATTGGCTCACCGATCGATTTCCCCGAACACGATATCCAAAGAGCCGAGGATCGCGCTGACGTCGGCCAGCATGTGGCCGCGGTTCATCCAGTCCATCGCCTCGAGGTGCGGGAAGCCCGGCGCCCTAATCTTGCAGCGGTAGGGCTTGTTGGTGCCGTCGCTCACCAGATAAACGCCGAACTCGCCCTTGGGCGCCTCCACCGCGGCGTAGACCTCCCCGGGGGGCGTGTGGAAGCCTTCGGTGTAGAGCTTGAAGTGGTGAATCAGCGCCTCCATCGAGCGCTTCATCTCCGCGCGGCGGGGCGGGGCGACCTTGCCGTCGGTGGTCAGCACCGGACCCGGCGTCTTCTTCAGTTGGTCGAGGCACTGCTCCATGATCCGGATCGACTGGCGCATCTCCTCCACCCGGCAGAGATAGCGGTCGTAGCAGTCGCCGTTCTTGCCCACGGGCACGTCGAACTCGAGGTCGGCGTAGTTGTCATAGGGCTGGGCCTTGCGCAGGTCCCACGCCACGTCGGAGCCGCGCAGCATCACGCCGGTGAAGCCCCGCGCCAGGGCCTCCTCCTTCGAGACGACGCCGATGTCGACGTTGCGCTGCTTGAAGATGCGGTTGCCGGTGACCAGCGTCTCGATGTCGTCGAGCTTGCCCGGGAACTGGGCGCACCAGTCCACGAGGTCGGAGATCAGGTCGGGCGGCAGGTCCTGGTGCACGCCGCCGGGGCGGAAGTAGTTGGCGTGCAGCCGCGAGCCCGAGGCGCGCTCGTAGAAGATCATCAGCTTCTCGCGCTCCTCGAACCCCCACAGCGGAGGCGTGAGCGCGCCGACGTCCATCGCCTGCGTGGTGACGTTCAGGATGTGGCTGAGGATGCGGCCGATCTCGTTGTAGAGCGTGCGGATCAGCTGGCCGCGGATCGGCGCCTGGATGCCGAGCAGCTTCTCGATGGCCAGGCAGAAGGCGTGCTCCTGGTTCATCGGGGCCACGTAGTCGAGCCGGTCGAAATAGGGGATGTTCTGGAGATAGGTGCGCGCCTCCATCAGCTTCTCGGTGCCGCGGTGGAGCAGGCCGATGTGCGGGTCGACCCGCTCCACGACCTCGCCGTCGAGCTCGAGCACCAGGCGCAGCACGCCGTGCGCGGCCGGGTGCTGCGGGCCGAAGTTGATGTTGAAGTGCCGGACCTTCTGCTCGTCCCGTTGTTCGGGCGGCTGGATCGTCGCCAGGCCTCCGTCAGCCATCTCTAGCGCCCTCCGGAAGGGGCCGCCGGGGCGGCGCCCGGGGCGAAGGTGCGGAACACGTTGACCCAGCGGCCGCCCCGCCGGGCGTAGACGCTGGTGTTGACGAGCGGGCTGTCCACCGTCGTCCCGCCGCAGACCGCATCCTGCGTCAGCCGATAGTAGAGCACCGCCGCGTCAGGGGCGACGCGCACGGCGCGGGGCTCCTCGATGGCGTAGCTGCGGACGTCGCAACTGGCGTTGGCGGAGGTCTGCATGCGCAGCTGCGCGGCCCGGTCCATCGCGCCGAAGCGGCTCCAGGCGGTGGCGCCCTCGCCCAGCCCCGCCTCGAACGGCGCGAGGCTCTTGGCGCGCCAGCCCTCATAGAAGCCGCGCTCCACCGCGACCAGCGCCTTGGCCAGCTCGCCCGGGGCGAGTGCGACGGCGGGGGGCGGCGCGGCCTGCATCAGACGCCCTTCGCCTGTTCGGCGGCCTTGACGTCGGGCGTGTCGCCCTTCTCGTCGCCCGGCAGCACGTAGGTGTAGCCCGTCCCCGGCTTGTTCATGTGGTCGCCCTCCCAGGGGGAGAGGAAGTCGAAGTTCCTGAACTCCTGCGGCAGCTTGACCGGCTCGTAGACCACCCGCTTGAGCGCCTCGTCGTAGCGGACTTCGACGTAGCCGGTCATCGGGAAATCCTTGCGCAGCGGATGCCCGTGGAAGCCGTAGTCGGTCAGAATGCGGCGCAAGTCCGGATGGCCGTCGAAGAAGACGCCGTACATGTCGAACGCTTCGCGCTCATACCAGTCGGCGTTCGGGAACACGGAGACGACGGAGGGCACGGGCGTGTCCTCGTCGGTCATCACCTTGATCCGGACCCGCCCGTTCAGCTTCAGCGACAGCAGGTGGTAGACGACGTCGAATCTCCGCTCGCGCTCGGGATAGTCGCAGGCGCACAGGTCGATCAGTTGGATGAAGCGGTAGTTGGCGTTATCGCGCAGCGTGGTGAGCAGCTCCACGATCCGCGACGCCTGCGCCACGATCGTCAGCTCCCCGAACGCCACATGCGCCGAGACGGCCGCGCCCGCGGAGTCCGCCAGCAGCGCCTGGCCGAGCGTGGCCAGTGCGTCCGAGGGCGTAGCCGGCGTCGTGTGCTCGGCCGCGACGACGGCGGAGTCGTGGGTCGTCTCGCTCATCGCACGATCGTCCCGGTGCGGCGGATCTTCTTCTGCAGCTGCAGCAGGCCGTAGAGCAAAGCTTCCGCCGTCGGCGGGCAGCCCGGCACATAGACGTCTACCGGAACAACCCGATCGCAGCCGCGAACAACACTGTAGCTGTAGTGGTAATATCCTCCGCCGTTCGCGCAGGAGCCCATGGAAAGCACGTAACGCGGCTCGGGCATCTGGTCGTAGACCTTGCGCAGCGCCGGAGCCATCTTGTTGGTCAGGGTGCCGGCGACGATCATCAGGTCGGACTGCCGGGGCGAGGCGCGGGGGGCCATGCCGAAGCGCTCCGCGTCGTAGCGCGGCATGCTTGTGTGCATCATCTCCACCGCGCAGCAGGCCAGGCCGAACGTCATCCACATGAGCGAGCCCGTGCGCGCCCAGGTGATCACGTCGTCGAGGGCCGCGGTGACGAAGCCCTTCTCGGCCATCGCGCCGTTCAGCTTGTCCATGAACGGGTCGTGGACCTTGGGATCGTAGCCGCCTCCCGCCGTCACCCGCGCCGCCGCGCCGGCGGGCAGGAGGGCGCCGCCGGGGCCGGGCGTCAGGCCCGACGCGGGGAGGGTGACCGCCTGCGGGTCGTACACCGGCGAGTTCACTCCCATTCCAGCGCGCCCTTCTTCCACTCGTAGATGAAGCCCACCGTCAGCACGCCCAGGAACACCATCATCGACCAGAAGGCGAACACCTGCGTGTCGTGCGGCAGCTTCATCAGGCTTACGCCCCACGGGAACAGGAACGCCACCTCCAGGTCGAAGATGATGAACAGGATCGACACCAGGTAGAACCGCACGTCGAACTTCATCCGCGCGTCGTCGAACGCGTTGAAGCCGCACTCGTAGGCGCTGATCTTCTCGGGGTCGGGATGCTTGGGCGCGAACATCCAGGCCATGACGATGAAGGCCAGGCCCAGCACCAGGGCCACGCCCAGGAAGATGACGATCGGCAGGTAGTCGAGCAGGAACGAGGTCATGGGTCCGCCGGGGGAGACAGCCCCCATATGGGAGTCGCCGCCTTCTATCCCAGCGGAGCCCTGCGGCGAAAGGGCTGCGGCGGCGGTTTTCGCCCGGCCGTTCGCGCCGCTTGACGCCCCTTCCCCGCCGCCCTATTGCACGCCCCTCTCGCGGCGGCCGGCCCTTCCGGTCCGCCCGCGCCCGATGCGGATGTAGCTCAGTTGGTTAGAGCGCCGGCCTGTCACGCCGGAGGTCGCGGGTTCGAGCCCCGTCATTCGCGCCATCCCCTTCCGTCCTTCCCGCTCCCGGCGAACGCGCCCGCGTTCACGCCTATGGAACGCTGATGGCCCGCTTCGTCTTCGCGACCTGGGAAGGCGGCGGGCATGTCACGCCGGCCCTGTGGGCGGCGCGGCGGCTGGCCGACCGCGGCCACGCCGTCCGGATCGTCAGCGACGAGGCCACCCGGTCGGAAGCCCAAGCCTTCGGCCTCGAGTTCACCCCGTGGCGCACCGCCCCCAACCGCCCGGACAAGCGCCCTGAGAACGAGCCGGTCCGCGACTGGGAGGCGTCCGACCCCGCCGACCTCCTGAACCGGCTATGCGAGCGGCTGATGTGCGGCCCCGCCGCCGCTTACGCCGCCGACCTGGCCGCGGTGATCGACGAGGAGCCCGGCGCCGTGGTCGTGAGCCACGAGCTCCTGCTGGGCGCCATGCTCGCGGCGGAGGCGAGGGGCTCGCGGCTGGCGCTCCTCACCTCCAACGTCTGGCCCTTGCCGACGGTCGACGCCCTGCCTCCCTTCGGGCCTGGCCTCGCCATGCCGGCCGACGAGACGGAGCGGCAGGTGCACGACCTGATCCGCCAGACGCTCAACGCGGCCTACGACGCCCACCTGGCGCCGCTGAACGCCGCCCGCGCAGCCTCGGGCCTGGCTCCGCTGGCGCACACGCTGGAGCAGGTGGAGGCGGCCGACCTGATCCTGGTCTCGGCGGCGGAGGCGTTCGACTTCGCTCCCTTGGCTCCGCCCTATGTCCACGCCGGCCCCCAGGCGCGCGTGCCCGCCTGGGCGGCGGCCTGGGAGAGCCCCTGGGCGGCCGACGACCCGCGCCCGCTCGTGCTGGTCAGCTTCTCCACCCTCTACCAGGCGCAAGAGCCGGTGATCCGGCGCGTGATCGCGGCGCTCGCGGCGCTGCCGGTGCGCGGGCTGGTGACGCTCGGACCGCAGCTGGCGGTCGCCGACTTCCCCGCGCCAGAGAACGTCGCGGTGGTGGAGAGCGCCAGCCACGACGCGGTCATGCCCCACGTCTCGGCCATGGTCACCCACGCCGGGCACGGCTCGGCCATCCGCCCGATCCTGCACGGCGTCCCGCTGCTCTGCCTGCCCATGGGCCGCGACCAGGCCGACAACGCCGCCCGCATCACCGCCCGGGGCGCGGGGCTGCGCCTGGAGCCGGACGCCGGGGTCGAGGCGGTCGCCGGGGCCGTCGCGCGCCTGCTGGCGGAGCCGGCCTTCGCTCGGGCTGCCCGGGCGCTCGGCGACGCCGTCGCGCGGGAGGCGCAAGCCCGAGGGGACGTGGTGGTGGAGCGGCTGGAAGCGCTGGCCGCCGGCCGCTGACCGCCGCCGCGCTCAGCCGAGCTTGGCGATGATCTCCTCGCCCATGATCCGCTGCGCCGCCTCGCCCTCGGCGACGCCGAAGTCGTTGACCAGTTCGGTGACCGCCTGGTTGATCACCGTGATCTGCGCGCCGTCGGCGCGCAGGCGGTCGTAGGTGAGGGTGTCGCCGAGCACGCTCGTCGTTCCGCAGGCGTCCGCGACGACCAGCACCTCATAGCCCAGCCTCAGCGCCGTTCGTGCGGCCCAGAACAGGCAGATGTCGGTCGTAAGGCCCGCCATGATGAGCTTGCGGCGACCAAGGGCGGCCACCCCGTCGCGCAGCCTCTGGTCGTCCCAGCAGTCCAGCGCTCCCCCGCGGGCGTACCGCGCCTCGAAGGCCTTCGGAGCGAGCTCCGCGATGGCGGGGATCGTGGGGCCGACCTGCGCCTCCATCGTCGTCGTCAGCACCAGCGGCATGTCATAGCTGACGGCCATCCGCGCCAGCACGCGGCAGGCGGTGGCCACGGTCTCGGGCGGCAGGCTCTTGACCCAGCCGAGGGTGCCCGTCTGGTGATCCACCAGCATGATCAGGCTGTTCGCGGTCGTGAAGCGTTCGGCGATGGTCATGGGAGGCCCTCGGGGGAAGAGGCCTCACTTGAACCTTCGGGGCCGGCCGTCCGGAAGCCGCCGGGCGCGAGAAGCTGGTTCTCGCTCCTGATCCGACGGGTCAGTAGCCCTGCGCCTCCAGCCGGGCGCGGGCGAAGTCGAAGAAGGCGCGGGTGCGGGCGGGCAGAAGGCGCGTCGGGGTGAGGAAGTAGAAGGTCGCGGGCTCCAGCCGCCAGTCCGGCAGGACGCGCTCGACGGGACAGTGGGCGCCCCCCTCCTCCGCCACCTGCGCGTTCAGCGCCGCCACGCCCAGGCCCTCGCCGCACAGGCGGCGCAGCATGACGAGGTTGTTCACCTTGAGGGGCCCGCGCATCACCGCCTCGACCCGCTCGCCGTTGCGCTCCAGCCGGGCGACGCCATTCATGTGCGGCAGCGGCAGGCAGCGGTGGCGCTGCAGGTCGTCCGGGTGTTCCGGCCGCCCGTGCGCGGCGATGTAGCCGGGCGAGGCGTAGAGGTAGGACGGAACCACCGCGAACCGCCGGGAGGTGAGCGCGGAGTCCTCCAGCGGGCCGACGCGGATCGCCGCGTCGAACCGCTCGGCCGCCACGTCCACGCGCCGGGGGCTCAGGTCGATGTCGAAGCCGACGTCGGGATGCAGCCGCGAGAAGGCGGCGACGAGGGGCGAGAGGAAGGCGGCGCCGAAGTCCGCGCTCGCGGCCAGCCGAAGCGTGCCGCTGGGCGCCCTGCCCCTGTCGATCAGCGCCTCGTAGGCCTCCCCCAGCGCGGCCACGCCCGGCTGGAGCCCTGAGAGGTACGCCCGCCCCTCCTCGGTCAGGCGGAACCGGCGGGAGGTCCGGTCGACGAGCCGCACGCCCACCGCCTTCTCCAGCGCCGCCAGCCGTCGGGACAGGCGTGCGACCGGCACGCCGCATGCGCGCGAGGCCGCCGAAAGGCTGTCGGACTGGGAGATCGCCACGAACAGGGCGAGGTCGGGCAGGCGATCGATGAAGCCGGGGTCCATGGCCCGAGGAGAGCGCGGAACCCTCCGGCCGCCAAGGGCCGCCATCAGGCCCTCGTCCGGCTGTCGCGAGCCGGGACGCGTGGTGGGCGGCGAGGGGATCGAACCCCCGACCCGCTCCGTGTAAAGGAGCCGCTCTACCGCTGAGCTAGCCGCCCGACCGGCTCCGGATGCGGGCGGCGATCCCCTCGCCGCCCGGCCGAATCACACCTACTTCAGCGCGCCCTTCAGGCCCTCGCCGGGACGGAAGCGCACGGTCTTGGAGGCGGGACGGTCGACCGTCTCGCCGGTGCGGGGGTTGCGCGCGGTGCCCGCGGCCCGCTCGACCGGCACGAAGTTGCCGAAGCCGACGATCCGCACGTCCTTGCCCGACTTCACCGTGTCGGTGACCGCTCCGATGAACGCTTCGAGCGCGTCCTTCGCTTGGTTCTTGTTCAGCCCGGCCTTGTCGGCGATCGCCTGGACCAGTTCGGCCTTCGTCATCGGTGTCTCCCAACCCTGCGACTTTCACTGATCGGCCCCCCGGGCCTGCGTCGCGACAGGGGGCCGATTATTGAACCGCCCAAACGCCAAGGTCAAAAGAGAAAGGCGGCGCGATCGCTCGCGCCGCCTCGATGCTCTCCGGCTTGACGCCGATCAGTGCGCGACCACGGCCCCTTCGCCGGTCCCGTCCTGCGCCGCCTCCTCGACCGAGTGGGCGGCGACGCGCTGGGCGTCCTCCTCCTCGGTCCAGTCGACCGGCGTCAGCGGGCCGGTGAGCGCCCACTTCAGCACCTCGTCCATGTGAGAGACCGGGATGATCTCGAGCTCCGACTTCACGTTGTCCGGCACCTCGGCGAGGTCCTTCTCGTTCTCCTGCGGGATCAGCACCGTCTTGACGCCCGAGCGGAGCGCGGCGAGCAGCTTCTCCTTCAGGCCGCCGATGGCCGTCACCCGGCCGCGCAGCGTGACCTCGCCGGTCATGGCGAGCTCCTTGCGGATCGGCACGCCCGTGAGCACCGAGACGATGGCGGTGGCCATGGCCGCGCCCGCGGAGGGCCCGTCCTTGGGCGTGGCGCCGTCCGGCACGTGCACGTGGACGTCGGTGCGCTCGAACACCGTCGGCTTGATCCCGAACGCGGGCGAGCGCGACCGCACGTAGCTGTGCGCGGCCGAGATCGACTCCTTCATCACGTCCTTCAGGTTGCCGGTGACGGTCATCCGCCCCTTGCCCGGCATCCGCACGGCCTCGATGGTCAGGATGTCGCCGCCGAACTCGGTCCAGGCCAGGCCCGTGACGATGCCCTTCTGGTCGACCTCGTCGGTCTCGCCGTAGCGGTACTTCTTCACGCCCGCGTACTTGGCCAGCCGCTCGTCGTCGATGGTGATGGCGAGCACCGCCTCGCGGCCGAGGTCGCGCACCGCCTTGCGGGCCAGCTTGCCGAGCTCGCGCTCCAGGTTCCGTACGCCCGCTTCCCGCGTGTAGTAGCGGATCAGGTCGCGAATCGCGGCGTCGGGCACGACCAGCTCGCCGTCCTTCAGGCCGTTATCCTTCATCACCTTGGGCAGGACGTGGCGCTTGGCGATCTCGACCTTCTCGTCTTCGGTGTAGCCGGCGATGCGGATCACCTCCATGCGGTCCAGCAGCGGCTGGGGCATGTTGAGCGAGTTGGCCGTGGTCACGAACATCACGTTCGAGAGGTCGTAGTCGACCTCCAGGTAGTGGTCGCCGAAGGTGTTGTTCTGCGCCGGGTCCAGCACCTCGAGCAGCGCGGACGACGGGTCGCCCCGCCAGTCGGCGCCCAGCTTGTCGATCTCGTCGAGCAGGAAGAAGGGGTCGGTCGACTTCACCTTCTTCATGTTCTGGATGATCTTGCCGGGCATCGAGCCGATGTAGGTGCGCCGGTGGCCGCGAATCTCGGCCTCGTCACGCACGCCGCCGAGCGACAGGCGCGAGAACTCGCGGCCCGTGGCCTTGGCGATCGAGCGGCCGAGCGAGGTCTTGCCGACGCCCGGAGGGCCGACGAGGCACAGGATCGGCCCCTTGGAGATGCCCGTGCGCGCCTGCACGGCCAGGTACTCCAGGATGCGCTCCTTGACCTTCTCCAGCCCGTAGTGGTCGGCGTCGAGGATCTCCTCGGCCTTCTTCAGGTCGATGGTCTTCGGCTTGCCCTTGCCCCACGGGATCGACAGCAGCCAGTCGAGGTAGTTCCGCACCACCGTCGACTCGGCCGACATCGGGCTCATGTTGCGGAGCTTCTTCAGCTCGCCCTCGGCCTTGGTCCGCGCTTCCTTGGAGAGCTTGGTCTTCTTGATGCGCTTCTCGAGCTCCATCAGCTCGTCGCGCTGGTCGTCCTGCTCGCCCAGCTCGCGCTGGATCGCCTTCATCTGCTCGTTCAGGTAGTACTCGCGCTGCGTCTTCTCCATCTGGCGCTTGACGCGCGAGCGGATCTTCTTCTCGACCTGCAGGACGCTGATCTCGCCCTCCATCAGGCCGTAGACGCGCTCCAGCCGCTTGGCGACGTCGAAGATCTCCAGGAGCTGCTGCTTGTCGGCGATCTTCACCGACAGGTGCGCGGCGATGGAGTCGGCCAGCTTGCCCGGCTCTGTGATCTGGGGGATCGCGGCCAGCGCCTCGGGCGGCACCTTCTTGTTGAGCTTCACGTAGTTCTCGAACTGCTCGACCACCGCGCGGCTGAGCGCCTGCGCCTCGTCGGCGCCCTCGCCGCTTTCGTCCAGGTCGGCGATCTCGGCCTCGAAGAAGTCGGCCTGGCCGGTGAACTTGAGCACGGCGGCGCGCGACTTGCCCTCAACCAGCACCTTCACCGTGCCGTCGGGCAGCTTGAGGAGCTGCAGCACCTGGGCGATCACGCCCACGTCGTAGATGGCCGACGGCTCGGGCTCGTCGTCGGCCGAGTTGCGCTGGGTGGCCAGGAGGATCGACTTGTCCCCCTTCATCACCTCTTCCAGCGCGCGCACGGACTTCTCGCGGCCCACGAACAGCGGGACCACCATGTGCGGGAACACCACGATGTCCCGCAGGGGCAGGACCGGGAGGGTGCGGACGTCGCTCATACTCTTCACTCCTTGGCCGGCGCGAGGGAGCGCGCCCGGCCGCTGCCGCGGGACCGCCCCGTCGCCGCGGTTCTGCGCCGGCGGGAGGGCTTGAGCCCCGCGTCCGTCCCCACGACTCGGGCGGCGGATTCTGGGTCGAGCCGATACTTGGCCCCGCCGCTCGCCGGTTCAAGCGCAAGGGCGCCGCAGGGTCGCGGCCGGCGGCGTGACCGCCGATCGCCGCGTTCGAAGGCCGCCTTGCCCCAGCCGTCGCCCGGCGCCACCTATCGGACATGTCCGACCGCCCCGCGGGACGCGCTCCCGCCCGCGTGATCGCCGTGCTCGGCCCGACCAACACGGGCAAGACGCACTACGCCGTGGAGCGGATGCTCGGCCATGCCTCGGGCATGATCGGCCTGCCGCTGCGCCTCCTGGCGCGGGAGGTCTACGACCGGATCGTCAAGCTGCGGGGCGCCCGCTCGGTGGCGCTCATCACCGGCGAGGAGAAGATCGTCCCGTCGCGGGCGACCTACTTCGTCTGCACCGTCGAGGCGATGCCGCTGGGCCGCGAGGTCGAGTTCCTGGCCATCGACGAGGCGCAGCTCTGCGCCGACCCCGCCCGCGGCCACGTCTTCACCGACCGCATCCTACGCGCCCGCGGCACGGCCGAGACGCTGCTGCTCGGCGCGCTCGCCGCCGGCCCTCTGCTGCGGCGCCTGCTGCCCGACGTGGAGTTCGTCACCCGCGAGCGGTTCAGCGCGCTGACCTACGCCGGCTCCAAGAAGCTGACCCGCCTGCCCCGCCGCAGCGCGATCGTCGCCTTCAGTTCGGACAACGTCTACGCCATCGCCGAGCTGATCCGCCGCCAGCGGGGCGGGGCGGCGGTGGTGATGGGCTCGCTCAGCCCCCGCACCCGCAACGCCCAGGTCGCGCTCTACCAGTCCGGCGAGGTCGATTTCCTGGTGGCCACCGACGCCATCGGCATGGGCCTGAACATGGACGTCGACCATGTGGCCTTCGCGGGCCTCCGCAAGTTCGACGGCAAGCGCACGCGCTGGCTCACCCCGCAGGAGGTCGGCCAGATCGCGGGTCGCGCCGGCCGCTACACCAAGGACGGCACGTTCGGGGTGACGGGCGAGGCGCCCGAGATGGACGACGAGCTGGTCGAGGCGATCCAGGAGCACCGCTTCCAGCCGCTCGACGCCGCCGAGTGGCGCAACGCCAGGCTCGACTTCGGCTCGCTCCCCGCCCTCCTCTCCTCGCTCGCCAAGCCGCCGCGCCAGGACGGGCTGAAGCTGGCCGCGGAAGCGGTGGACGAGCTGACGCTGAAGAAGTTGTCGGAGGACGAGGACATCGTCGCGCTCGCCAAGGGCGGCGAGCGGCTGCGGCGGCTGTGGGAGGTCTGCCAGACCCCCGACTTCCGCAAGACCACGCTGGACGAGCACCTGCGCCTGACGCGCGCCCTCTACCTGCACCTCGCCGGCCGGGGCGCCGCCGCCCGCGGCCGCCTGCCGGAGGACTGGATCGAGGACCAGTACAAGGCGCTCGACTCCACCGCGGGCGAGATCGACGTCCTGGCCCAGCGCCTCGCCTCGATCCGCACCCTCGCCTACGCCGCCAACCGGCCGGACTGGCTGGCCGACCCGGCGCACTGGCAGGGCCGCACCCGCGCGCTGGAGGACCGGATCAGCGACACGCTGCACGAGCGGCTGATGCAGCGCTTCATCGACCGGCGCACCTCCGCCCTGCTGCGGGGGCTCAACCTGCGCGAGGAGGTGCTGGCGGGCGTCGGCCACGACGGCGCGGTGACGGTGGAGGGCCACGACGTCGGCCGCCTGGTCGGGATCAGCTTCGAGGTCGCCAAGGGCGGCTCGGCGCTGGAGGACAAGGCGCTGCGCGGCGCCGCGCTGAAGGCGGTGACGCCGCTGGTCGCGAAGCGGCTGGGCGAGCTGGCCGCTTCCCCCGATGAGGCCTTCGCGCTCGATCCTGACGGCGTGGTGCGCTGGAACGGCGACCCGGCGGCCCGGCTCTGCGGCGGCGATCCCTTCGCCCCCAAGGTGCGACTGTTCGGCGAGTTCGGGCCGCCGGTCGCCCGCGAGCGCGCCCGCCGCCGCCTGGACGCCTTCGTCGCCGCCCGCTCCTGCGCGGTGCTGGCTCCGCTGAAGGCGCTGCACGACGCCATGGCCGAGGGGCGGCTGAAGGGTCTGGCGCGGGGGATCGCCTATCGCTTGGCGGAGGCCGGCGGGGTGCTCGACCGGGCGGCGGTCGCCGCCGAGGTCTCGGGGCTCAGCCAGGGCGAGCGCCGGGCGCTGCGGGCGCTGGGCGTGCGGTTCGGCGCCTTCAGCCTCCACCTGCCCGGCCTCCTGGCGCCCGAGGCCCGTGTGCAGCTGGAAGCCTTCGCCCGGCTGGAGGCGCCCGACGTCCGGCCGGATCCGGCGGCGGTCGTCTCCGCGCCGCCCCTGCCGCCCCGCGTGGCCGCGGCCTACGGCCTGCGCTGCGTGGCCGGCTACCGCATCCCGGTCGAGGCGCTAGAGCGGCTCGACGCGCTGTTGCGCGAGAGCCCGGCCGAGCACGGCGCCGCCCGCCTGCCGCGGGACGCCGCCGCCCGTCTCGACTGGCCCCTGGGCGCGGCGGAGAAGGTGCTCCGCGCCCTGGACTACGCCCGCGTCGCCCGCGCCAAGGACGGCGAGGGCGAGCTGTGGCGCCGCCGCGCCCGCAAGCCCGTGGAAGCGGTTTCGCCGGTGGAGGCGCTCAAGCCCCGCCCCGCCTCCCCCTTCGCCGCCCTGTCCGACCTGACCCTAGCGTCGCCCCCGGCCGAGCGTCCGCCCGCACCCCGCCGCGCCCGCCGCCGCCGCCCGCGCCGCCCTGCTCCTGCGCAGACGGCCGGATGAGCGTCGACGCCTCGGCCCAGGGCTGCCGCGCCGACGTGTGGCTCTGGCGCGCGCGCTTCTTCAAGACCCGCGCCCTGGCCTGCCGCATGATCGAGGACGGCCGTGTCCGCCTCACCCGCGACGGCCGCGAGACCCGCCTGGACAAGCCGTCCCGCACGCTGAAGCCCGGCGACGCGCTGGTCTTCGCGTTGGGCGGACGGCTGACCGCGGTGCGCGTGGAGGCGTCCGGAGCCCGCCGCGGCCCTCCCGCCGAGGCCCGTGCGCTGTACGCGGAGCTGGACCCCGCCTCGCCGACGCTCGCGCCGGCCGACCTCGGGGAACCGTCCCGCGGCCGGTAGCGGCGTCCGCCACGCGACCGCCCACGCGCCGTGTCTCTCTCCCGCCGGTAGGGGCGGGAGGTGGGGAGGAAAGCGGAGCGCCGGCCCCCGTCCGGGGACCGGAGGGGAAGTGCGCGTGTGTATTTCGACGGCCAGGCCGGCGCTCCACGTGGCCGTTTGTCGGGGGTCGCCGAAGCGGGCATTGTCCGCCCAGGTACGGCTCGTCCAAGCGCGGGCTCTGACCCCACGCGCCCTGATGCGCTCTCGCGCATCACCCGGCGGGCGGAGCGCATCCGACGCGCCCCGGACACGGCGGTTTCACACCCCGCCGCCAAAACCCCGCGGCATGGGGAGGGCGTCTTGGATCCGCGCTCTTGACGGCCGTGGGGCGGTGGTCGTGCGGGGTTTTGGCGGCGGGGATTGAAACCGCCGCGTCCGGGGCGCGTCGGATGCGCTCCGCCCGCCGGGTGATGCGCGAGAGTGCATCAGGGCGCGTGGGGTCAGAGCCCGCGTCAGGACGAGCCGTACCTGGGCGGACAATGCCCGCTTCGGCGACCCCCGAAGAGCGACCGCGCGGAGCGCCGGCCTGGCCGTCGAAAC
>JASLDZ010000205.1 GCA_030151985.1 Caulobacteraceae bacterium
TCATCGACGTCCGCTTCCAGGACCAGCCTCGGTATCTGCAGCCAGCGGGCATCTACTGGCTGCAGTCCGCCGCCGTCTCCGCGACTGGCGCGCTGAAGCATCGGGAGATCTGGGCCTACCGGCTGCCCTCGGCGATCTCGGCCGTACTGGCCGTACTCGTCACCGCGTGGATCGGCGCGATGGCGTTCGGGCGGACGGCGGGCATCGCCGCGGGCCTCCTGATGGCGTTCAGCGTGCTCCTGGGCTTCGAGGCGCGGCAGGCGAAGATCGACGCCACGCTCCTGCTCGCGACCCTACTGGCCCAGGCGGCGCTGCTGCGCATCTACCTGGCGCGGGGATGGCCGACGCGGCCGAGGCTGACGGCGGCGCTGTTCTGGGCGGCGCTGGGGGCGGGGCTCCTGCTCAAGGGCCCGATCATCCTGATCGTCAGCGGCGGCACGGTCCTAGGCGTCTGGCTGACCGAGCGTCGCTGGCGCTGGCTGAAGGGCCTGCACGCCGGCTGGGGCGTGCTCCTGATGCTGGCGATCGCCGCGCCCTGGTTCGTCGCCATCGGGATCAAGACGCACGGCGCCTTCTTCGACAAGGCGGTGAAGCACAACCTCCTCGGCAAGGTCGGGGCGGGCGAACAGGCGCACGGGCAGCCGCCGGGATACTACCTGGCGCTGTTCACCCTCACCTTCTGGCCGGGCTCGCTGGCGGTCGCGGCGGCGGCGCCGTTCGCGTGGCGCGAGCGGGCGACCTCGCCCGTGCGCTTCCTGCTGTCATGGGTGGTCCCGACCTGGCTGCTGTACGAGCTGATCGCGACCAAGCTGCCCCACTACGCCCTGCCCTTCTACCCGGCGCTCGCGTGCCTGGCGGCGGGGGCGGCCGTGGAGGCGATGCGGACAGGGCGCCGGCCGGCGCAAGGCTGGCGGATCGCCGGCGGGCTCTATGCGGCGCTGTGGCTGGTCGCGGGGCTGGCGCTGGCCGCCGCGCCGGCTGTCTTGGCGCTCCGGCTGCTCGGCCCCGCGCCGCTGGGAACGGCGGCGCTGGCGGTCGCAGGAGCGGCGCTGGTCGTCGCGGCGCTGGCCTTCTTCGCCACCGGCCGGCGCGTCCAGGCGCTGGCGAGCGCGGGCGTGGCCGCCTTCCTCCTGGCGCTCAACGTCTACGCCGTCACCCTGCCGCGCCTGACGCCCGTCTGGCTCAGCCCGCGCATCGTGGAGGCGGCCCGGCGGCTGCAGCCCTGCCCCGGCCCCCTCGACCTCTCCTCCTCGTCCTTCAGCCCGCCGAGCCTGGTGTTCCTGTCCGGCGGGACGGTGCGGCTCGTCTCGGTGGACAAGGCGGCGGACGAGCTGGCCGCCGACCGCGCCTGCCGCCTCGCGCTGGTGGACAGGAAGGCGCTCCCCGCCTTCACCGCAAGGGCGACCGCCGCCGGCTTGCCGGTAAGGCCGGTCGGCGAGGTGCAAGGGCTGGACTACTCCACCGGCCACAAGCTCGACCTGCTGTTCCTACAGGCCGCCCCTTCACCCTCAGCGCACTGACCTCACTCCGCTCATCCCGGCGAAGGCCGGGACCCAGTTGCGGGAGCGAGGAGGCCGGAACTCGCCATCTCGATGCCGAGCGCGGGACCACGGTCGGACCTGGGTCCCGGCCTTCGCCGGGATGAGCGGAGAGAGGGAGTGATGGCTAGGTGGGCGGGCGGCCCTTGGCGAAATCCTTCCACACGTCGTCGTAGTCGAGCTGGCAGAGCGGGGTCTCACTCGCCCAGCGGGTGGGCCGGATCACCCAGCGGCTCTCGAACATGAAGGCCATCGTGCCCTCGATCTTGTGGGGCTTGAGCTCGGCCCCTTGAGCCTTCTCGTAGCTCGCCTTGTCCGGTCCATGCCCGCTCATCTGGTTGTGCAGCGAGGCGCCGCCTGGGGCGAAGCCGCCCTCCTTGGCGTCGTAGGCCCCCTCGATCAGGCCCATGAACTCGCTCATCACGTTGCGGTGGAACCAGGGCGGCCGGAAGGTGTCCTCCGCCACCATCCAGCGCGGCGGGAAGATCACGAAGTCGCAGTTGGCCGTGCCGGGGACCGGGCTCGGCGAGGTCAGCACCGTGAAGATCGACGGGTCCGGGTGATCGAAGCTGACGGTGTTGATCGTGTTGAAACGCCGCAGGTCGTAGCGGCAGGGCGCGAGATTGCCGTGCCAGGCCACGACATCCAGCGGCGAGTGGTCGAGCGTCACCGTCCACAGCCGGCCCTGGAACTTCTGGATCACCTGCGTCGGCTCGTCCCGATCCTCGAAGCGGGCGACCGGCGTCTCGAAGTCGCGGGGGTTGGCGAGGCCGTTGGCGCCGATGGGGCCGAGGTCGGGCAGGCGGAACAGGGCGCCGTAGTTCTCAGCGACGTAGCCCCGCGCGCGCCCATCCGGCAGGGAGACGCGAAAGCGCAGGCCGCGGGGGATCAGCCCCACGTGCAGCGGCGGCAGGTCGAGCACGCCGAGCTCGGTCTCGACCAAGAGGCGCCCCTCCTGCGGCACGATCAGCATCTCGCCGTCGCCGTTGGCGAACACGCGGCCCGTCATGTCGGCGGTCGCGGCGTAGAGGTGCACGCCGATCCCTTCCCCCGTCGCCACGTCGCCGTTGCCGCCGTAGCTGACGAGGCCGTCCACGAAGTCGGTGGGCGCGTCGGGCCAGGTCAGCGGGTCCCAGCGCAGGCGGTTGGGCGTGGGCGGAACCTCGTCGAACGGGCCGGAGCGCAGCAGGGAGGCGCCCGCGTAGGGCTGGAACGGCGGGTGGCTGGCGGTGGGGCGCAGGCGGTAGAGCCAGCTGCGCCGGTTCTCGTGCCGGGGCGCGGTGAAGGCGGTGCCCGAAAGCTGCTCGGCGTAGAGCCCGAACGGCGGCTTCTGCGGCGAGTTGCGTCCCACCGGCAGGGCGCCGGGCGCGGCCTCGGTGGCGACGTGGTTCGCAAAGCCGGGGATGTATCCCGCCGCGGACAGGCGGGGCTGCAGAGCGCCGCCGGCCGCGGCTCGAGGGTCCAGGTCCATCTTCGTCCTCCCTTACCTCCGCTCACCCGGCGAGCGCCGGGACCCATGCCCGGTCGACCGAGGTCACGCGAGCGCAACGCGCCTCCACCGCCGCATGGGTCCCGGCTTTCGCCGGGATGAGCGGAGAACAGGGGACTTAGCGCGCGGCGGGACGGCGGGCGAGCGCGGCGGCGGCGAGCCGCTCGTTCTTCACGTCCTCACGCGTCATCCGCGTCGGCACCGGCGGCGCGCCCGACGGCAGGGAGCCTGCCGGGTCGCGGATGAAGGCCAGGATGTCGTCCAGCACGCGGGTGCGGTGCAGGTCGCGGGTGAGCAGGTGGTAGCCCGTGTCGTAATAGGCGCTCCGCCCGCCCGCCCGCTCGAACTCCCCCGCGGCGAAGAAGGCGGCGGACTTGGGGATCAGGTCGTCGTGCGCGCCGTAGAGGTAGAGGGCGTGCTGCGGGTCGCGGACGTGGCCGATCCGCTCCCGCGCCTCCTGCATAAGCTGCACCAGTCCGTAAGTGGCGTCGGCGCGGGTGGCGAAGATCATCTCGCGGTCGCGGCCCATGCGCCGCAGCTCCTCGAGGTTGTCCGAGGCGCGGATGCGGCGGGCGATCCAGTCCGGAGCGGTCAGCTTGGTCCCGGGTGCGACGTGCGCCATCAGCCAGAGCGCGGCGGCGGCGAGCCGCTCGTTCTTCACGTCCTCACGCGTCATCCGCGTCGGCACCGGCGGCGCGCCCGAAGGCAGGGAGGCGGCGGGGTCGCGGATGAAGGCGAGAATGTCGTCCAGCACCCGCGTGCGGCGCAGGTCGCGGGTGAGCAGGTGGTAGCCGCTGTCGTAGTAGGCGCTCCGCCCTCCCGCCCGCTCGAACTCGGCCGCGGCGAAGAAGGCGGCGGACTTGGGGATCAGGTCGTCGTGCGCGCCGTAGAGGTAGAGGGCGTGCTGCGGGTCGCGGACGTGGCCGATCCGCTCCCGCGCCTCCTGCATCAGCTGCACCAGGCCGTAGGTGGCGTCGGCGCGGGTGGCGAAGATCATCTCGCGGTCGCGCCCCATCCGGCGCAGCTCCTCCAAGTTGTCGGAGGCGCGGAGGCGGCGCGCGATCCAGTCCGGAGCGGTCAGCTTGGTCCCCGGCGCGACGTGCGCCATCAGCCAGAGCGCGGCGGCGTTCAGCGGCGGCTGCGCGCCCCAGCCCCACACCGCGGGCGAGGCCATCACCAGCCGGTCGCAGTCGGGCGGATCGTCCGAGGCCATGGCCGTGGCCGCCACCGCGCCGCCCATGCTCTCGCCCACCACCGCCAGCACCGCGCCGGGGTGGCGCGCCCGCACCAGCGCGCAGGCGGTCACGAGGTCGCGGCGCATGGCGTCGTTCCCGCCCCAGACGCCGCGCCCGGCGGTGCGGCCGAAGCCGCGCTGGTCGTAGGCGTAGGTCGTCACCCCGTGCGGCGCGAAGTGCGCCCCCGCGAGCCCCAGCGCGGCGGCGTAGTCGTTCATGCCGTGCAGGCCGACCACGACAGCCCAGGGCTCGGCCCCGCCCTGCGCCGGCCAAACGTCCATCGGCAGCCGCGCGCCGTCGAAGCTGACCAGCGCGTCCGGCTCCAGCCGCGGCCCCGCGAACCCGGCGCCCGGAGAGGCCACCCGCTGCACCACCGGCGCGCAGGCGGAGGCGAGGGCGGACATCAGCACGGCGCGCCGGGGCACGCGCCTCACCCCGCCAGCATCCCGGCGACGCGCGCCCGCAAGTAGGGGACGACCTCCGCCTCGAACCACGGCTCGCGCTTCAGCCAAGCGGTGTTGCGCCACGAGGGGTGCGGCAGGGGCAGCACATCCGGCAGGTACTCGCGCCAGGCCATGACCGTCTGCGTCATGGACGCCTTCATGCGCGAACCCAGCGCCCAGAGTTGGGCATGGCCTCCGACGAGCAGCGTCAGTTCGACCTTCGGCAGCGCCTGCAGCAGGCGTGGGCGCCAGAGCTGCGCGCAGCGCGCGGGCGGCGGGAAGTCGCCGCCCTTCGGGTTGGTGCCCGGAAAGCAGAAGGCCTGCGCCGCCACCCCGATCCGCGGGTCGCGGTAGAAGGTCTCGGAGTCCACCCCCAGCCACGTCCGCAGCCGGTCGCCGGAGGCGTCGGTGAACGGCCGCCCGCTCTCGTGCACCCGCCGCCCCGGCGCCTGGCCGCAGATCAAGAGGCGCGTTTCCGGCGAAACCCAGGTGACCGGCCGCGGCTCATGCGCGAAGTCGCCCGCGCAGGCGCGGCAGGCGGCGATCTCCGCCAGCAGCGCGTCGAGCAGATCAGGCGGCGAGCTTGAGGCGGTCTTTGACGCTGTCGAGGAAGGCGTGGTTGCTCTCCAGGATGGCCTTGAGCGAGGGGCGCGCGTGCGCCCGGTCCAGATAGGCGCTGAGCCTCGGATACCGATCCCCGCACACCTTGCAGCCGGCGAGCTTCAGGTTCCCCAGCACCGAGCCGATGGCGACGTCGGCCAGGGTGAAGTCGTCACCCACCAGCCACCCCGTCTCCGGCGCAACTCGGTCGAGGTAGGCCAGGTGCTCAGGCACCTCCTCGGCCTCGGCCTTCTCCGCGACGGCGACGTCGTGCGGCAGGCCGACCAGCGGGCCGACGACGCGGTTGAAGAACACCTTCACCCCGCTTGCGAAGACGATGGTGTCGGCGAACTCGTCGAACCAGATGGTCCGCCCGCGCGCCTGCGGCTCCTCCGGGATCAGGCGGGGCTGCGGGTGCTTGGCTTCCAGGTAGTGGGCGATGGCGGTGGAGTCCGACAGGGTGAATTCGCCGTCGCGGATCGCCGGGATCTTCCGGAACGGGCTGGCCTCCAGGAAACCCTCGGGCGGGGGCGCGCCGGGGCCCGAGATGCGGTTCTCCACCTCCACACCCTTCTCCGCGCAGATCACCAGCACCTTGCGGACGAAGGGCGACAGGCTGGAGCCGTAGACGATCATGCGGGGTCCTCCGAAGCCGCCGGCGCCTCGTTCGGGAGCGGCAACCGCAGCCGGTAGACGCCCTTGAACGCGTCGGGGTCAACCGCCTTGCC
>JASLDZ010000264.1 GCA_030151985.1 Caulobacteraceae bacterium
GGCGTACTGCTCCACCTCGCCCTCCGGCGTGATGGCGCTGATGCAGCCGTTGATCAGGGTGGCGACGCAGACGCGGCCGTCCGCCTCCATCGCCAGGCTGTCGAACAGCTGGAAGCCGGGCATGGTCACGACCAGGCGGCCGGGCATGGCGGCCATCGGCCCCGGCGCGACCTGGCCCTCGCCCGTGATGTCGAACGCCCACAGCCGGCCGCTCATGGTGTCGGCGGCGTAGACGACCCGGCCGTCGGGGGAGAGGCCCACGCCGTTGGGCGTCGGCAAGGTGGCGGCGCGCACGATCCGCGATCCGTCCGCCTTGGCCCAGAAGAGGCCGCCGTGCTTCGTGCCCTCGTGGTCCCCCCAGCCGTGGTCGCTGAACCAGAAGCTGCCGTCGGCGGCGAACATCAGGTCGTTGGGCGCCAGGAGCCGGCGGCCGTCGCACGCCTCGTAGAGGGTGGTCACCGCGCCCGACGCCAGGTCGATGCGCTGGATCGAGCCGCCCGCGTGCTCCTTCGGCGGCGGGCCGGGGATCGTCACCCCGTCCACCTCGTGCCAGGTGAAGCGGCCGCCGTTGTTGCAGACGTAGAGCGCCCCGTCCGGCCCGATCGCCAGGCCGTTGGGGCCGCCACCGGGCTCGGCCACGGTGGTCTTCGTCCCGTCCGGAGCGACGCGGGTGATGCGGGGCCCGGCGATCTCGACCAGGATCACCGAGCCGTCGGCCATGACGACCGGCCCTTCCGGGAACGCCAATCCCTCCGCGACGAGGTGCAGGTCGAGATCCATGGGCGCGTCTCCTCCGGCCGCCTCTCAGTGGGCGGCTCGGGGCCAGCTTAGCCCAGGATCAGCGCCGCTCCAGCCTGCGGTAGGTGAAGGCGTGGTCGTTCCCCTCCCCCGCCGGGTGCGCCTCGCGCGCGACCTCGCGCCAGGCGGCCTCGTCGAAGGGCGGGAAGCGGACGTCGCCCTCCACGTCGGCCTCCACCTCGGTCAGGTGCAGCCGCTGCGCCTTGGGGAGCGCGAGCGCGAAGACGGCCTCGCCGCCGATCACGCAGACCTCGGCCTCGGCGCCCGTCCCCTCCGCCTCGTCGGACGCCTGCTCGCGCCCGATCTGCAGCGCCTCGTCGAACCACTCGCAAACGATCGCGCCCGTGGGCGCGAAGGAGCCGTCGCGGGAGAGCACGATGTTGGCGCGCCCCTTCAACGGCTTGGCGGGCAGGCTGTCCCAGGTCTTGCGGCCCATGATGACGGGCCGGCCCAGCGTCACCCGCCGGAAGATCGCCATGTCGGACTTCAGCCGCCACGGCAGTCCGCCCCCCCGCCCGATCACCCCGTTGCGCGCGCGCGCGACGACGAGGGAGAGGACCGGCTTCACACCGCCACCGGCGCCTTGATCGCGGGGTGCGGGTCGTAGCCGTCGAGCGCGACGTCCTCGGCGGCGAAGGCGAAGAGGTCGGTCACGGCCGGGTTCAGGCGCAGGCGCGGCGCGGCGCGGGGTTGGCGCGAGAGCTGCAGCTCCGCCTGCTCCAGGTGGTTCAGGTAGAGGTGCGAG
This sequence comes from Caulobacteraceae bacterium, assembly GCA_030151985.1. Lineage (GTDB taxonomy): Bacteria > Pseudomonadota > Alphaproteobacteria > Caulobacterales > Caulobacteraceae > JASLDZ01. The sequence continues at coordinate 1,544 of JASLDZ010000264.1, forward strand.
TCCCCCAGCGTGTGCACGAAATCGCCCACCTCCAGGCCCGTCACCTGCGCCACCATGTGGGTGAGCAGCGCGTAGCTCGCGATGTTGAACGGCACGCCCAGGAAGATGTCCGCCGACCGCTGGTAGAGCTGGCAGGACAGCCGGCCAGGGCCGCCGTCCACGGGCGTGACGTGGAACTGGAACAGGCAGTGGCAGGGCGGCAGCGCCATGTCGTCGACGTCCGCCGGGTTCCAGGCGCTGACCACGTGGCGGCGGCCGTAGGGGTTCGTCTTCAGCCCCTCGACCAGCCTGGCGATCTGGTCGATGGAGCCGCCGTCCGGCGTCGCCCACGATCGCCACTGGCGGCCGTAGACGGGGCCGAGCTCGCCGTCGGCGTCGGCCCACTCGTCCCAGATCGTGCAGCCGCGCTCCTGCAGCCAGCGCACATTGGTGGAGCCCTGGAGGAACCACAGCAACTCCAGCACCACGCTCTTGAAGTGCACCCGTTTGGTCGTCAGGAGCGGGAAGCCGGCCGAGAGGTCGAAGCGCATCTGCCGCCCAAACACGCCGCGCGTGCCGACGCCCGTGCGGTCGGCGCGGTCGACGCCCGTCTCCAGCACCTCCCGCAGGAGGTCGAGGTAGGGCTGCTCCAGCGCCGGCGCGGGCGCAGGCGCGAGCTCGGCGGCGGGCGTGAAGCGCGTGGCGTGCAGGGTCATGGCCGAATCACCCGTGGCGAGACGGCAGGGTGCCCGACAATCCTGTGGAGCGTCCTGTGGATCACCCGCCGTCGTGGCTCTTCAGGAAGGCGACGGCGTCCTGCCGCACGGGCGCCTTGCCGCGGAAGGTGCGGGTGAGCGCCAGGAGGATCGGCACGTGCTTGATCCCCGGATAGACCTTCAGCTCCACCGGCACGCCCGCGGCCTCGAGCCTGGCGGCGAGGTTGCGGCTGTTCTTCAGGCGCACGGTGGTGTCCGCGTCGCCGTGGCCCAGGAAGGCGGGCGGGTCACCGGCCGAGGCGAAGGCGATCGGCTGCGTCTCCTCCGGCTTCGGCCAGGCCCCGAAGGCGTCCTGCGAACTCTTCACGTCGAAGGGCAGGAAGTCGTACGGCCCCGCCAGCCCCGCCCAGGCCTTCACCGTGCGGGGCGGCGCGCCGGCCTCGGCGAGCCAGCGCGGGTCCATCGCCAGCATGGCGGCGATGTAGGCGCCCGCCGAGTGGCCCATCAGCACGATGCGGTCAGGGTCGCCGCCGTACTCCGCCGCGTGCGCCCGCGCCCACGCCACCGCCGCGGCCCCGTCCTGCACGAACGCCGGGAAGCGCACCTGCGGCACCAGCCGGTAGTCCGGCACGACGGTGACGAACCCCTCCGCCGCCATCGAGCGCCCGGCGAAGGCGTAGCCGGCGCGGTCCCCGCTCGACCAGCTCCCGCCGTAGAAGAACACCAGCACCGGCGCGCCCCGCCCGCCCCCGCCCGCCCCGCGCGCGGCCGGGACGTAGACGTCCAGCTTCTGGCGGGGGTCGCTCCCGTAGGCGACCCCGCGCGCCGCCACCCGCGCCGGGTCCGACGGCAGGGCGTTCAGCAGCGCCAGCGGGCTGCAGGCGCCCGCCAGCACGGCGAGCCCCGCCAGCAGCACGACCAGGGACAGGCGGCGTCGGATCATCGGGGCTCCCGGGCTCGCGCGCGGAGCGAACCATCCGGCCGCGCGCGCGGTTTCCATCGCACGTCCCCGAGGAGTCCACGATGGCCAACCGCTCCACCCACCTCGCCCATCCGCCCGCGCCGAAGGACGAGGCGCCCCGGCCCGACCACTCCGGCAAGGCGATCACGATCCAGAAGGTCCGGCCCTACCGCGGCGAGACGATCGTGGTGACCTCCGACGCGGTGGACCTCGAGGGCCGGCTGGACCCCGTCTCCACCCAGGGCGGAGACGACGTCTCCCCGCCGCTGGCCTGGACCATGGTCCCGGACGAGCGCGTAGGCGCGCGCGTCCGGGACCATGGTCCAGGCCAGCGGCGGGGAGACGTCGTCTCCGCCCTGGGTGAAGACGGGGTCCAGCCGGCCCTCGAGGTCCACCGCCTCGGAGGTCACCACGATCGTCTCGCCGCGGTAGGGCCGGACCTTCTGGATCGTGATCGCCTTGCC
>JASLDZ010000266.1 GCA_030151985.1 Caulobacteraceae bacterium
GGACGGGCGGCCGATGATGCGGACGGTGGACCTGGGGGAGGCGGTGCGCCATGCCCCTCGCACCGACGCGGTGCCCCTGCGGCGCTTCGACGTCATCTACGTGCCCCGCTCGGGCATCTCGAACGCGGGGCTGTTCGTGCAACAGTATCTGCGCGACCTCGTGCCGGTGCAGTTCAGCTACGCGGTCGGCACGGGCAACTACCTGACGACCCGCTGAGGGCCGCCGGGCGGCGGGGATCACGCCGCCCTGGACAGCCATTCGCGCGCGGCGCGCTGGGCCTCGGCCACGCTGTCGCGGTCCATCTCGGCGGAGAGTTCGCGGCGGCGTTCGCGCGCGGCCTCGCAGCCGCGCATGGCCGCCAGGTTGAACAGCATGTGCGCCGACACGAGGTCGAACGGCGCGCCGCCCTGCCCGGTCGAGTACAGGATGCCCATGCGCAGCAGGTCGTCGCCAGTGGAGTCCGCGGTGGGCAGCGGCAGGCCGCCGGTCGCGGCGTCCTCGTAGTGGATCTCGGAGTGCATCGCGTTCTTCGTCCCCGATGACGGGACCGCATTCGACGGCCCGTACGGCCCCAAGCCGCGAGCGAAGAAAATACCGCCGGCGCTGAATCGAGAGTTAAGAGCTCAGGACCTTTTTTGACAAACAAGACTTAAGCATCTCGCAGGCGTTAGGAGGCGAGAGACGAAAGATAACGCGTGTAAATCTTGCTGTATTCAGCCGTAACCCTCTCCCTCCCCCTTGTGGGGAGGGGGGACCGCGCCGAAGGCGTGGTGGGTGGGGAACAAGAGCGAAGCGTAAAGACCCCGACCGCCGCGCGCGCCTCGCCTGTCGCTCTACGCTTCGCTCTGTGGCCCCACCCGTCTGTCGGCTTCGCCTCCAGCCACCCTCCCCTCGAGGGGGAGGGAGAAGGCCTAGCCCAGCTCCAGCGTGCAGCGTTCGCCGATGGTGGGGCGGCCGACCGTCACGCGGGAGAGGCCGGGGAACTCTCCCCGCAGCCGCGCCGCGAAGTGCAGGCACAGGCGTTCCAGCGTCGGGCTCTCCAGCCCCTCGCGCTCGTTGAGGAGGCCGTGGTCCAGCTCCGCCGCCACCGCCTTCAGCGCCTGATCCAGCGCGCCGAGGTCGGCGACCCAGCCGATGGGCTCGACCATCGGCCCGCGCACCGACGCCTCCACCTCGAAGGAGTGGCCGTGCAGCTGCCGGTACTCGCCCTTCGGCCCGCGCTCCAGGTAGTGGGCGGCGTCGAAGTGGGCGCGTTTGGTGATCTCGAAGACGGGGTCGGTCACGGGATGCCTAGATATTTGTGGGTCTGCACGCTGAGCCGCCATTGCGGGTGAGCCAGGCAGTAGGCGATGGCGGCGGTGGTGTTGGCGAGGCGGTCGGGGCCGTCCATCGGCTGCAGCAGGAAGCGCTCGAAGGGCAGGTGCGCGAAGCGTTCGGGCGGCGCGTCCGACTGCGGGTAGACCAGCTTCAGCTCCTGCCCCGCCGTCTGGACCACGGGCGCGGCGGCCTTGGGACTGACGCAGATCCAGTCGAGCCCGGCCGGCGCGGGAAGGGTGCCGTTGGTCTCCACCGCCACCTCGAAGCCCTGCGCGTGGAAGGCGGCGATCAGAGCGTCGTCGAGCTGCAGCAGCGGCTCGCCGCCTGTGCAGACCACCAGCCGCGCCCCCTCTCCCCGCCATAGCGCGACAGCGGCGGCGGCCAGCACCTCGGCGGAGGCGAAGCGGCCGCCGCCCTCCCCGTCCATCCCCACGAAGTCGGTGTCGCAGAAGGTGCAGACGGCGTCCGCGCGGTCCTCCTCCCGCCCCGACCACAGGTTGCAGCCGGAGAAGCGGCAGAACACAGCCGCCCGCCCCGCCTGGCCGCCCTCGCCCTGCAAGGTCAGGAACAGCTCCTTGACCGCATAGCTCACGACCGAGACGCCCCCTCCGCCGCCTGCGGCGACACCTCCCCCGCAGGCGGGGGAGGAACCGGGTCGGAGCCGCCGTCGAAGGTTCCTCCCCCGTGCACGGGGACGGCGGCGCGAGCGAAGCGAGAGCCGGAGGGGGCATGTGCGGACCACTCCGCCCAGCCCTTCGCCCGCAGCTCGCACGCGGGGCAGGTCCCGCAGCCGTATCCCCAGGCGTGGCGCTCGCCCCGCTCGCCGCGGTAGCAGGTGTGGCTGTCCTCCAGGATGATCTCCACCAGCGCGTCGCCGCCGAGGTCGTGCGCGAGCGCCCAGGTTTGCGCCTTCGTCAGCCGCATCAGCGGCGTCTCGATGCGGAAGTCCCGCGCCATGCCGAGCCGCAGCGCCTGCTCCTGTGCGTCGATCGTGTCGCGGCGGCAGTCGGGATAGCCGGAGTAATCGGTCTCGCACATGCCGCCGACCAGCACGTCCGCCCCCCGCCGATCGGCCAGCGCGGCCGCGTAGACGAAGAACACGAGGTTGCGCCCCGGCACGAAGGTCGAGGGAAGGCCGCGCTCGGTCGCCTCGATCTCGCGGTCGGCCGTCAGCGCCGACTCCGCCACCTTCCCGAAGCTCGCGATGTCGAGCACGTGGTCGTCGCCTAGCCGCTCCGCCCAGGCCGGGAAGGCGGCGGCGACGGCGGCGCGCACCGTCAGCCGCGCCTCCATCTCCACGACGTGCCGCTGGCCATAGTCGAAGCCCACCGTCTCCACCGCCGAGAACCGCTGCAGCGCCCAGGCCAAGCAGGTGGCCGAATCCTGCCCGCCGGAGAACAGGATCAGCGCGGTCGCGTCGGCGGGGCCGGACGGACCGGCGGGGAGGGGCTGGGACATGGGCGCCGAACAGCGTCGGAGGATGCGTCGCGCGTCGAAGG
>JASLDZ010000267.1 GCA_030151985.1 Caulobacteraceae bacterium
CCGAGCACGGTGGCGCTCCGCTGTCCCGTTTATCCGCTCATCCCGGCGAAAGCCGGGACCCAAGTCGGTCGTGGTCGTTGGGCGCAGGGCGTTCAACATCGACCCGCGCATGGGTCCCGGCTTTCGCCGGGATGAGCGGAGTTTGGATGACCACCGTGGTGGCGTGCCGCCGTGCTCGGACGCGTCAAGGCACGCTCCGGCTACGCCTCCGCTCTCCGGCCTTGACCCGTCCTGCGCGCGACGGCGCTCCTGAGGGCGTCGGGACGCGGGGCGTCCCTCCAAACAAGTTCGACCCCTCCGGAGGGGTCGAACACAGGGCTACAGGCTAGAGAAGAACGGAGCCGCCGCGGAGCGGACGCTCCGAACGTCAGCTACGGGTGGAAGTCGGCCGCTGACCCAAACTAGAGTGAAGCACTGGAGATAGCGCACGTTGGAGTTACCTCTTGACTGGGGGCAGCTGGCGGCTGCGGCTGGCCTGCGCTATTCGGCGCCAGGGTGCATGTTCCAGACCTGGTGAGCTTCTAAGATATGGACCGCCTCTATTTTCTGTGTGGCGTCTAGATCATAGCGAACGGCTCTCGCCTCGTAACATGCGTGATAGACGCCCGCCGGGTTAGGATGCTCAGGGACGCAACCTACAATTTCGTCCAGGGTAAGGATCTGATTTCCTTGCGCCCATGCCAGCGTCCGAATGTGAAGGTTACGTTGAAATTCGGATCGGACCCGATCAAGCAGCGCAGCTCGACCAGTAGAAACAAGTTTATCCTCAGCGTATACTCGAACTTCCTGGTTGAAAAATTTCCCGAAACCGCTTACGTCTCTCCCATTGTAAGCGTCGTTCAACCGTCTCGTAAGGTCGGATAATCCGGGCGGCGGCGGCGCTGGGGGTTGCGCCGACGCGACCGAGGGGCAGGACAGCAGCGCGAGCGCCACAAGGCGAAACGACCATCGCCTCAAGATCATCATCGTATCCACTTCTTCCAATACTACGGGGCCGCAGCCTGATGATCAGCCGCTTCGGCCCGTCGTCGCAACGGCAATTCGACATCTCGCTACTTAGCGCGGCGCGGCCGCCGCCCACCCTCCACGAAGATAACGGGGTTTAAGTCCGCAACGGGTCCGAACCGGACGTCAGCCCCAGGCCTGCTACCAGCCCCTCACCCTCCCGCCTTCAGGTGCGCGTCCAGCCACGCCTCGACCGTCCTGTGCCACAGCAGCGAGTTCGCCGGTTTCAGCACCCAGTGGTTCTCGTCGGGGAAGTGGAGGAACTCACTCTCCACGCCCCGCCGCTGGAGCGCGGTGAAGGCGCCGATCCCCTGCTCCACGGGGATGCGGTAGTCTCGGTCGGAGTGGATGATCAGCTGCGGCTTGGTCCAAGCGGCGACGTGGTTCACCGGGTTGAAGCGCTCGTAGGCGGCGGGGTCCTGGGCGTAGGTCTTGCCGCCGTGCTCCCACTCGTCGAACCACAGCTCCTCGGTGGCGTAGGACATCATGCGGGCGTCGAACACGCCGTCGTGGGTGACGAGGCACTTCCACGGCGCGCTCCAGTTGCCCGCGATCCAGTTGACCATGAAGCCGCCGTAGCTGGCGCCCAGCGCGCAGGCGTTCGCGCCGTCCAGCCACGGGTACTTGCCGAGCGCCGCCGCCCAGCCCTTCTGCAGGTCCTCCAGCGGGCGGTCGCCCCAGTGGTTGGAGATGGCGTCGGTGAAGGCCTGACCGTAGCCGGTGGAGCCGTGGAAATCGACCATCACCACCGCATAGCCTTTGCCGGCCCAGGTCTGCGGGTTCCAGCGGTAGCTCCAGCTGTCGGTCCACGAGCCCTGCGGGCCGCCGTGGATCAGGAAGGCGACGGGGTACTTCTTGCCGGCGACATAGCCGTGCGGCTTGACCACCCAGCCGTGCACGGTCTCGCCGTTCCAGCCAGGGAAGGCGAAGCTCTCGTAGGGCGCCATCTCCACGCCTGACAGCCTGTCGGCGTCGAACCGGCTGAGCTGCACGGGCGCCCCGCCGCGTGTGGTCGTGCGGTAGAGCTGGGCGGGGGCGGCCATGGAGTCGGCGAGGTAGTAGATGGCGCCGCCCCGCCCGAGTTCGTAGGCATTGACGTGGCCGGTGCCGACCAGCGGCGTCGCCTTGCCGCTCGCCACGTCGATGGCGAACAGCTTGCCGGCCTGCATGTCGCCGGCCGTCGCGTACAGCGTCCTCCCGTCCGGCGACCACGTGAGCGCCTCGGCGGAACGGTCGAAGCCGGCGTCGACCTCGCGGGTCGCTCCCGTCTTCAGGTCCATGACCATCACGCCGAAGCGGTCGGCCTCGAAGGTCGGGCGCTTCATGGCGCGGTAGGCGAGATAGCGGCCGTCGGGGGAGGCTGTGGGCTGCGCGTCCCACGCCTTGTTGGCGGCGGTCAGGTCGCGGGGCGCGGCGGAGCCGTCGATGGGCGTGGCGTAGACGTCGAAATTGGTGCTCCAGGGCTCAGACTTGCCGGCCAGGCGCGCGGAGAAGAACACCGTCCTGCCGTCCGGCGAGATCGAGAAGTCGTCGTCGCCGCCGAAGGGCTTGGAGGGGGTGTCGCCATCGAAGCCGGGCATGAGCGGGACCGCCGCGCCGCTCGCCTTGCCGTCCGCGTCCAGCGCCAGGCTGAAGAGGTGGTTCCTCGTGCCGTCCGCCCACGCATCCCAGTGGCGCACGAACAGCCGGTCGTAGACGTGGCCGCTCGCCTTGTCCGACGCGCGTGCGTCCATCCGCACCTTGGTGGCGGCGGGATCCTCGGCGTCCGGGAAGACGGCGAGCGCCACCACGATCCGCCGGCCGTCGGGGGACAGGCGGAAGGCCTGCACGTCCAACGGCAGGGTCGTCACCTGCACGGCGGGTCCGCCCGCGACGGGGGCGCGCCACACCTGATCGCCCGAAAGGAAGTAGAGGCTGTTGCCGTCGGCGGACCAGCGCGGGGTGTTCGATCCGGCGGGCGCGGCCTCGAACACGCGGGCGGGGGCGTCGGCGGCGCGCAGGTCGATCAGGCGGAGGGTGGTCACGCCCTTGTTCTTGGCGAGGTCGGTGGCGCGCAGCGTCAGCGCCGCCATCGTCCCATCCGGCGAAACGTGCAGGTCGCTCGCCCGGTCCAGCCCCACGAGGTCGGCGGCCGTGAAGGCGCGGCCGCTCGGCGCGGCGGTCTGCGCGGCGGCGGGGGAGGCGAGGGCGAGGGCCGCGCAGGCGGCGAGGAGCTTCAGGCGCATGGGGCGTGACCTTCCTGGAGGGGCCGCTTTGCAGCGCATGCGGCCCGGCTTTGCCTTCGAGCTAGCATGCCCTTGCCCGCCCGCGCCACGGCCAGGGGCTCAGCCTTGCTTTCACGGGGTTTTCCCCCTACATCGCGCGCCATTCCACACGCAGGCCTGCGGCGTGGGCGGCCCGAAAGAAAATCCGGCCCGCCTGCTCCCGTCTCCGGTGCCCCTCCCAGAGGGGTGCATCAGCCTGCGGAGGCCAACCGGATCGAAACGGACACTGACACCATGGCTCTACCCGACGTCTCCATGCGCAGCCTGCTCGAGTCGGGCGCGCACTTCGGCCACCAGACGCACCGCTGGAACCCGAAGATGCAGCGCTACATCTTCGGCTCGCGCTCCAACATCCACATCATCGACCTGTCGCAGACGCTGCCGCTGCTCCACACCGCGCTGGTGAAGGTGCGGGAAGTCGCGGCGGGCGGCGGGCGCATCCTGTTCGTCGGCACCAAGCGCCAGGCGCAGGAGCCGGTGGCGAACGCGGCCAAGCGCTGCGCCCAGTACTACGTGAACCACCGCTGGCTCGGCGGCACGCTCACCAACTGGCGCACGGTCTCGGGCTCTATCGCGCGGCTGCGCGAGCTGGAAGGCATCGCCGACCAGGGCACGCGCACCAAGAAGGAGCTGCTCATGCTCACCCGCGAGCACGAGAAGCTGGAGCTGAGCCTGGGCGGGATCAAGGACATGGGCGGCATCCCCGACCTGATGTTCGTGGTCGACACCAACAAGGAGGCGATCGCCATCCAGGAGGCGCGCAAGCTCAACATCCCGGTGATCGCGATCCTGGACACCAACTCCGACCCCGACGGCGTGGCCTACCCCGTGCCGGCCAACGACGACGCGGCGCGCGCGATCCAGATGTACTGCGACCTGGTGGCCGACTCGGTGCTGGACGGCCTGGCCGCCGGCCAGTCGGCCTCGGGCGTCGACCTGGGCGCCTCCGAAGCGCCGTCCGAGCCCGTGCTGCGCACCGAAGCCGCGCTCGAAGCGGCGGCGGAAGAGCCGGCCTCGGCCTGACGACCCCTGTCGCCGCCCCGTCGCGGGCGGCGGCTAGACCTCACCCCTTTGCGGCGCGCCCGAGCTTCACGCTCGGGCGCCTCGCTGCATCTACACGACGGGAGAACACGAACATGGCCGAGATCACGGCTGCGCTGGTCAAGGAACTGCGCGAGAAGTCCGGCGCCGGCATGATGGACTGCAAGAAGGCGCTCGTCGAAACGAACGGCGACCTGGAAGCGGCCATGGACTGGCTGCGCACCAAGGG
>JASLDZ010000268.1 GCA_030151985.1 Caulobacteraceae bacterium
CCGAGCACGGTGGCGCTCCGCTGTCCCGTTTATCCGCTCATCCCGGCGAAAGCCGGGACCCAAGTCGGTCGTGGTCGTTGGGCGCAGGGCGTTCAACATCGACCCGCGCATGGGTCCCGGCTTTCGCCGGGATGAGCGGAGGTTGGATGACTACCGTGGCAGCCCTGCCGTCGTGCTCGGCCGCGTCAAGGCACGCTCCGGCTGCGCCTCCGCTCTACGGCCTTGACCCGCCCTGCGCGCGACGGCTGACCGATGGGCGTCGGGACGCGGGGCGTCCCTCCAGATCAAGTTCGACGAGCCTGCGGCGCGTCGAACACAGGGCTGGGGCAAACAAGCAAGAAGACCGAAACCCGCAACGGGCAAGCGGAGGGTAGGCCAGCGCGCACCTCGGGTTCGGCGTCCCCCCCTCCCTCAGCCACCCTCAGTGATATCGCCGCGCCTTCAGCCGCTTGCGGCGGTCGGCGCTGGTGACGGTGACGTCGAACACGTCGCCCTCCCGCTCTAGCGTCAGGGGCACGTCGACGCCCGCCGGGCCCAGGGCCCAGACGCGGCGGTAGAAGAGGCCGAGGTCGTCGACGGGCTCGCCCGCCACCGCCAGCACCACGTCGCCGGGATCGAGCCCCGCGCGCCGGGCGGGCCCGTCGCCGGCGTGGCCGATGATCGTCACCTGCCCGTCGATCTCCTGCGCGAACAGGCCCAGCCAGGGGCGGGACGGGCGAGCGCCTCCGCCCGCGAGCAGGGCGTCGAACACCGGCGGCAGGAGCTCGGCCGGCACGCTCATGTTCAGCGCCAGGGGGGGACGGCCGTCCGCCTGCTGCTCGACCTGCAGCGATCCCAGCCCCACGAGGGCGCCGTCGGGGCCCAGGATCGCCGCCCCGCTCCAGTGCGGATGGGCCGGAGCGGTGAACAGCGCCTCGTCCAGGGCGTATTCCCAGTAGCCGGCGAACGGTCGGCGCGCGACGAGCCGCGCCGCCACCGCGTGGCGCGCGCCGCCGGCCCCGGCGACCACCACCGGCTCGCCCTCGGCCAGCAGGGAGGAGTCGCCGATGCGCACCGCGGGCAGCTGCAGGGGCTCCAGCGCCTGCAGGAGGCCGAAGCCGGTCTCCCCGTCGACGCCGAGCGGATGAGCGGGGACGGCCCGGCCATCGGCGGTGGTCAGGGTCACGGCTTCGGCTTCGGTGATCAGATAACCGATGGTGAGCACCACGCCGTCCTCGCGCACCACCACGCCGTTGCCCACCCGCTCGGTCCCCAGCGCCTCGGCGGTGTAAGCGTCGGAGGGGACGCGCGCGTGGACGGCCACGACCGAGGACAGCGCCCGGTCGAGGTCGAAACGGCAGCTGGAGGTCTTCGGGCGGTCGGCGGCGGCCACTTCAAGGCCGTCGAAGCTCAGCGCGTCGGGGGATTTCGTCATGGCGCTGATGTCGGGAGCGGCGCGGCGGTCGGCAAGGCCGCCGCGCCGAGGTCCTCACCAGCGGTGGTGGCGGTGGCCATACCAGCCGTGGTGACGCCAGCCGTGGTGGCGCCAGTAGGGGCCGTGGTGACGCCACCCGTAGTGACGCCCGTAGTAGCCGTGCCGGTGGTACGGCTGGGCCTCGGCCGGGGCCGCCGCGGCGGCGACGGTCCCGGCGACGACGACGGCGGCGAGAGCGCCCTTGATCAGGGTCTGCATGCTGAAATCCTCCTGTTCAGGCCAGCAACACGTCCTCCTACGCCCAGTTGCATGAACCGACGGCAACGGGGCGATCAGGCGGGGCGCGAGAGCGTGCGGCGCACCGCCTCCGCCCAGCCCTCGAGCAGCGCGGCGCGGCGGCCCCCGTCCATGGCGGGCTCGAACGTCCGGTCCAGCGCCCAGACGGCGCGGAAGGCGTCGAAGTCGCCGTAGACGCCCGCCTGCCGTCCCGCGAGGTAGGCGGCGCCCAGGGCCGTGGTCTCCAGCACCTTCGGCCGCTCCACCGGCAGGTCGCAGACGTCGGCCAGGGCTTGGCACAGCCAGTCGTTGGCGACCATGCCGCCGTCGACCTTCAGCGCCTTGGGCTTCACCCCGTCCTCGGATGCGGCGGCGAGCAGGTCGCGGGTCTGCAGGCAGACGGACTCCAGCGCCGCCCGCGCCAGCTCGGCCGGCCCGGTGGCGCGCGTCAGGCCGAAGATCGCGCCTCGCGCGTCCGGGTCCCAGTGCGGCGCGCCGAGCCCCGTGAACGCGGGCACGAGGTAGACGCCGCCCGTCGAGGCCAGGCCCCGGGCCAGCCCCTCGGTCTCGGCGGCGTTGCGGATGATCCCCAGCCCGTCCCGCAGCCACTGCACGGCGGCGCCGGCGACGAAGATCGAGCCCTCCAGCGCGTAACTCGTCCGGCCCTCCAGCCGATAGCCGACGGTCGTCAGCAGCCGGTGGTGGGAGGGGGTGAAGGCCTCGCCCGTGTTCACCAGCACGAAGGCGCCGGTGCCGAAGGTGGCCTTGATGTCGCCGGCCGAGAAGCCGCACTGGCCTATGGCGGCGGCGTGCTGGTCGCCCGCGACGCCCAGGATCGTGATGGGCCGGCCGAACCACTCGGGATCGGTCTCGCCATAGTCGGCCGCGCAGTCGCGCACCTCCGGCAGGAGCTCGGGCGGCACGCGGAAGAGGTCGAGCAGGCCCTGGTCCCAGCGCTGCGCCCGGATGTCGAACAGGCTGGTGCGGCTGGCGTTGGTGGCGTCGGTGGCGTGGACGCGGCCCTTGGTGAGCCGCCAGATCAGGAAGCTGTCGACGGTGCCGAACGCCAGCTCGCCCATGCCCGCGCGGCCCCGCGCGCCCTCCACATGGTCCAGGATCCAGGCGACCTTGGAGGCGGAGAAGTAGGGGTCGAGCAGGAGCCCGGTCTTGTCCCGCACCTCGTCCTCGCGGCCCTCCCGCGCCAGCCGGCGGCAGTCCTGGGCGGTGCGGCGGTCCTGCCAGACGATGGCGTTGTAGACGGGCTCGCCCGTGGCGCGGTCCCACACCACGGCGGTCTCGCGCTGGTTGGTGACGCCGATCGCGGCGACCTTGCCGCCCCGGCGCTCGGCCTTGCGCAACGCCTTCTGCGCAACCTTCAGCTGCGTGTCCCAGATCGCCTCGGGATCGTGCTCGACCCAGCCCTCGGCGGGGTAGACCTGCGGGAACTCCGCCTGCGCCACGGCGACGACGCGGGCCTCCTCGTCGAAGACGATCGCGCGGGACGAGGTGGTGCCCTGGTCCAGGGCGAGGATCAGCGGGCGTTCGGACCGGGGCATGGGGCGAGGCTAGACCGCGAGCGCCGTCGCCGCCACGGGGGCGGCCTCGAACCAGGCGGCGAAGGCGGCGCGCTCGGCGTCGGTCATCTTCAGCCCGAGCTTGCTGCGCCGCCACAGCACGTCGTCCGCCTTGCAGGCCCACTCCTCCCGCCGAAGGTATTCCGCCTCGCGTTCGGTCAGGCCGCCGCCGAAGTCGCGGCCCATGTCGGCCCAGGCGCCGGCGCCGTCGAGCACCCGCTCCACCCGCGAGCCGTAGGCGTGGCACATCCGGGTGAGGTGCGGCTCCCCCAGCCAGGGCCAGCGGGCGCGGACGGAGCCGCAGAAGCCGTCGAACGTCGGAGTCGGCAGGTCGCCGCCCGGCACCTTCGCCTGGGCGGTCCAGGCCCGGCGAGGATCGCGCAAGGCCGCGCCCAGATCCTTCAGCGCGTGCTCGGCCAGCTTGCGGAAGGTGGTCAGCTTGCCGCCGTAGACCGACAGCAGCGGCGCGCCGAGCGACGAGCCCGCTCCGCCCTCCAGGTCGAAGGCGTAGTCGCGGGTGACGGTGGAGGCGTTCGTCTCGCCGCTGTCGGCGAGCGGGCGCACGCCGGAGTAGCTCCACACCACGTCCGCCGGCGTGATCGCGCGGTTGAAGTAGTCGCCGACGACGCCGCAGAGGTAGGCCGTCTCCTCCTCCGAGATCACGACGGTGGAGGGGTCGCCCTCGAACGGCACGTCGGTGGTGCCGACCAGGGTGCGGCCGTCCTCGTAGGGGATGGTGAACACCACCCGGCCGTCGCCGCTCTGCAGGGTGTAGCACTGCGGCCCCTCGTAGAGGGCGGGGACGACGATGTGGCTGCCCTTCACGAGGCGCACCGCGTGGGCGCCCGGCGCATTGCGGCCGGTGGAGCGCACCACCTTGTCCACCCAGGGCCCCGCGGCGTTGACCAGGGCGCGGGCGGCGACGGTGCGGGCGCCCGCCGGCCCGGAGAGCTCCACACGCCACACGTCCCCCTCCCGGTGGGCGGAGGTCATGCGCGTGCGGGTGAGCACCGTCCCCCCGTGGCCCGCCGCGTCCACCGCCAGGAGCGCGACCAGGCGCGCGTCGTCCACCCAGCAGTCCGAATAGGCGAAGCCGCGGCGATAGAGGTCCTTCAGCGGAGCGCCCTCCGGATCGCGCCGGAGGTCCAGCGTCCGCGTGGGCGGGAGCGACCGCTCGCCGCCGATGTGGTCGTAGAGGAACAGGCCGATCCGCAGCATCCAGGCCGGACGCAGGCCCTTGTGGTGCGGCAGCACGAAGCGCATCGGGCGCACCAGGTGCGGCGCGCTGCGCAACAGCACCTCCCGCTCCTGCAGCGACTCCCGCACCAGGCGGAAGGCGTACTGCTCCAGGTAGCGCAGGCCGCCGTGGACCAGCTTGGAGCTGCGCGACGAGGTGGCGCTGGCCAGGTCGTCGGCCTCCACGAGAAGCGTGCGCCAGCCGCGACCCGCCGCGTCGCGGGCGACGCCGGCGCCGTTCACGCCGCCCCCCACGACCACGATGTCGAAGGCCTCGTCGCCCATCGTCCCCTCCTCGCGAGTCCGCGCGCGACCGTATAGACCAGCCGTCACGCGCGGGCCCGTAGGAATTTGATATGATCAATGCAGCCGCCGACGCTCTTCGCGCCATCGATGGCGACCGGCTGGTGGAGCGGGCGGTCGGCTGGTGCGCGATCAACTCGGGCAGCCGCAACCTCGCGGGGCTGGCTGAGCAGCAGGCGGCGCTGGCCGACGCGCTGTCGGCCTTTGGCGGCGCGCTGGAGGTGCTGGAGCTGCCGCCGGCCGAGGAGGTCGCTTCCGACGGGCGGGTGCGCGAGGCCCCCACCACGGCGGCGCTGCGCCTGTCCGTGCGCCCGAGCGCCCCCGTGCAGGTGGCGCTGACCGGCCACTACGACACGGTCTACCCGGCCGAGACCGGCTTCCGAGCCGTGCGCCGGCGGGGGGACGGCGCGCTGAACGGGCCGGGACTGGCGGACATGAAGGGCGGCCTTTCGGTGATGCTGGGCGCGCTGGAGGCGTTCGAGGCGCATCCCTCCGCTCCGAACCTCGGCTGGACCGTGCTGATCTCGCCCGACGAGGAGACGGGCAGCCTGTCGTCGCGCGCCCTCCTGGCCGACCTCGGCGCCCGCGCGCACGTGCACATGACCTACGAGCCGGCGATCGGGCGCGAGGGGAAGCTGGCCTCGGCGCGCAAGGGATCGGGCAACTTCCACCTCGTCGTGCGCGGCCGCAGCGCGCATGCGGGGCGCGACTTCGCGGCGGGACGCGGGGCGGTGGCGGCGGCGGCGCGGATCGCGGCGGCGCTGCACGAGCTGAACGGCCGCCGCGACGGGGTGACCGTCAACGTCGCCCGCATCGAGGGCGGCGCACCTCTGAACCAGGTGCCGGACCTGGCGATCGTGCGCTTCAACGTGCGCCTGCCGGGGCCGGAGGGAGTCGCCTGGGTGGAGGCCGAGATCACGCGCATTTTGGAGACCGAACCGGGGGACGGGATCGCGGTGGAAATGCACGGCGGCGTCACCCGGCCGCCTAAGCCCTTCAACCGCGCGCAGCAGGCGCTGTTCGCGGCTGCGCGCGACACCGCCTCCGCGCTGGGCCTCCCCCCGCTGGAGTGGGTGAGCTCGGGCGGGGTGTGCGAGGGCAACAACCTGTTCGCCGCGGGCTGCCCGGGAATCGACACGCTGGGGGTGCGCGGCGGCGACATCCACAGCGAGGACGAGCACGCCTGGACCGAGAGCTTCGCCGAGCGGGCGCGGCTCTCCGCCCTGCTCCTGGTGCGGATGGCGACCGGCGAGATCGACGCGCGCGGCCTACGCGCCGCGATGAAGGCGCGCTAGGGGCCGACCGACAGCGCCACGTCGCGCGACAGCGCCGCGCTGCCGCCCCGCAGCACGCGGATCTCGCCCGTGTAGCGCCCCTTCGGCCAGGCGGCGCCGGGCCGGCGGCGGCCGACGAACTGCACGTATTGCGCCTTGGTGCGCTCCATGGGCGGGGTCGCCTGCGAGGCGAGGAGCGCGCCGTCCGGCCCCTTCAGCGCCAGCGCCAGCACGTCCCCCGCCTTGAGGTTGATGACGCGCGCATAGAGCAGCAGCACGCCGGCGTCGGGCGGCGCCGACCGGGTGTCGGGGAGGCCGGCCTCGACGTCGGAGGGCTGGATCGGCGCGGTGGCGAAGCCCGCGTTCAGGAGCGCGGGGGAACGGTAGGCGAGAGCCCCGGCCGCCGCTTTCGACCACAGCGACCGGCCGCCTCCACACGAGCCCTGAGGCGCTCCATAGGCGAACGGATCGACCCAATGGCCAGCCTCGCGCACCGTCAGGTGCAGGTGCGGGAACTCCGCGTCGCCCGACTCGCCGACCAGGCCCAGCGGTTCGCCCACCGCCACGCTCTGGCCGACGCGCACGCGCACCGAGCCCTTGCGCATGTGGCAGTACTGCGTCTCCCAGCCGCCCTGCAGGGTGACGGCGACGCCGTTGCCGCACTCGCGTCCCCGCACCGCCGCCTTGCCGATCACGGCGACCGACACGTCGTCCACCCCGTCGCGCACGCCCCGCACCACGCCGGCGGCCGCCGCTCTCACCGTCACGCCCGCGCGCATCACGGCGAGCGAGGCGACGCGGAAGTCCGTGCCGTCATGCCCGTCGTAGGTCTCGGCGCCGCACCTGTAGTCCGAGGCGCCCGGACCGGGGTCGTG
>JASLDZ010000289.1 GCA_030151985.1 Caulobacteraceae bacterium
CGCAATGACCCTATGATGAACGCGTTCCCTTTTCGTCCCCGCCTTGGCGATCTCCCGCGCGCTGTGGCCGCGCGGCCTCAGCGGGGCGGGCGCCCGCGCATCGCGGAGACCGGCCGGCCGTTGATGTTCGCCTCACCCGGCTTCATCCCCGCGGGGCAAGGGCCGAGGTAGCGGCCGCTGATCGTGGTCTCCGACACCGCCATGGCGGGCATGGGCGCGGGGCTCATGCGCGTCTTGGTGTGGACGGTGTAGCTGGTCCGGAAGTCGCCGGAGGCGACGCCCTCCGTATCCACGGTCATGCCGCGGCTGCTGTGGCAGACCGAGTGGAAGGCCCAGCCGCCGCCGGGCGCCGGGCCTCCCCGCCCGCCCGTGCAGCTCATCCCGGAGCCGGCGGGCGGGTGCGTGGCCATGGCGGCGTCCGAGCGCTCCGAGGCGGGATCGACGCAGGTGCTGACCGTCATGGCCATGCCGCCCATGGGGCCGCCGGTCATCTTCGTCTCCCAAAGCCCCGCGCGCCGGGCGGGCTGGGCGAGCGCCGGCCCCCCTGCGGCGATGGCGAGGATCGTGATGGCGGCCGCGTGGGCCTTGAGCGTGTGCATGTCGGCTTCCCCTGGACGAGCGCCGCGCCCCCGCGCGGCTGGGGCGAACCTAGACCGGCGCCGCCGCCGCGTCCCCGGACATGACGCCGCCGCGCGCGTAGTCGACGCCCACCAGATAGAGGCCGTGCGCCGGCGCGACCTGGCCGCAGCGGGCGCGGTCGCGCGCGGCGAGCGCGTCCGCGAGGTCACCCGTCGTCCACCGCCCGCTCCCCACCTCCGCCAGCGAGCCGGTCATGGAGCGCACCTGCCGGTGCAGGAAGGAGCGCGCGGCGAAGGAGAGCCGCACCTCGTCGTCCACCCGCTCGACGGTTGCGAGGTCTAGGGTCTTCACCGGGCTGGCGCTCTGGCAATGGGCGTCGCGGAAGGTGGTGAAGTCGTGCAGGCCCACGAGCGCCCGCGCCGCCTGCGCCATCGCCTCGACATCCAGCAGGCGCTTGACCCACCATACCCGCCCCTTCAGCAAAGCCGGCGGCGGCTTGCGGTCGAGGATGCGGTAGAGGTAGCGGCGGCCCGTGGCCGAGAAGCGCGCGTGGAAGTCCTCGCCGACCTCGGCGGCCTCCAGCACCACCACGGGCGCGGGCGCGAGGTGAGCGTTCAGGGCGTCGCGCACCACCTCGGGTCGGAAGGCTCGCGCGAGGTCGAAGTGGACGACCTGCCCCGTCGCGTGCACGCCGGCGTCGGTCCGGCCCGCCGTGGCCACACGGGCCGCCTCGCGGGAGAAGGCCGCGATCGCCTGCTCCAGCGCCCCTTGGACGGTGGGCGCGTTCTCCTGGAGCTGGAAGCCGGCATAGGGGCCGCCGTCGTACTCGACCGTCAGGCGATAGCGGGGCATCAGCCGAGCCGCGCGCCCGGGGGAAGCGGCCAGCCTCGCAGGAAGTCCTCGGCCGACTGGGACCCTTTCCCCTCGCGCTGAACCCGCAGGAGGCGCACGGCGCCCGAGCCGGCGCCGACCAGGAGGCCCCCGTCCAGCACCTCGCCCGGCGGCCCGGCGCCTTCCTCCACCCGCGACAGCAGCGCCTTCACCCGGATGTGCACGCCGGGATCGCGGGGAGACGGCGCCTCCAACCAGGCGCCCGGAAAGGGGGAGAGGCCGCGGACGTGGCGGTCCACTTCGGCGGCGGGGCGTGACCAGTCGATGCGCGCCTCGGCCGGCCTGATCTTCCTGGCGTAGACCGGCTCCCCGGCCTGCCGCGTCTCGGTCGCCGAGCCCGCCTCCAGCGCCGTAAGGGTCGGGGGCAGGAGCGCGGCCCCCAGGGCGCTCAGGCGCTCCGACAGGGTGGCGGCCGTGTCGTCGGCCGCGATCGGGGTGCGGGCGGTCGCGAGCACCGGGCCTTCGTCGAGCCCCTCGCTCATCCGCATCACCTGCACGCCCGTCTCGGCATCGCCGGCCATGATCGCGCGCTGGATCGGCGCGGCGCCGCGCCAGCGCGGAAGCAGCGAGGCGTGCAGGTTGAAGCAGCCGAGCCGCGGCGCCTCCAGCACCTCGCGCACCAGGATCTGGCCGAAGGCGACCACCACCGCGGCGTCCAGCCCAAGGGCGCGGAAGGCCTCGACCTCCTCGGGCGCCTTCATCGAGGCGGGGGTGCGCACCTCCAGCCCCAGGCGCTCCGCAAAGGCGTGGACGGGCGACGGCGCCAGCGCGTGGCCCCGCCCGCGCGGCCGGGGCGGCTGGCTGTAGACGCAGGCGACCTCATGCCCGGCGTCGATCAGCCCGGCCAGGGCGCGGACGGAGAACTCGGGGGTGCCCAGGAAGGCGAGGCGCATGGGCGCGCTCTAGCCGAGGCCGGGCGCGGGGTCACGCGGGCGCTCGCGCCTCGACGGCGCTCGGGTCCGCGGGTATGGCGGACCGATGCCCGCCGGCGCGTCCGACCCCTCGCTGCTGAACGTCGCGCACATCATCCAGCTGGCGCTGACGCCGGTGTTCCTGCT
>JASLDZ010000329.1 GCA_030151985.1 Caulobacteraceae bacterium
ACGTGACCCTGCTGGCGGGCCCACTCGCTATCGTCGGCGGAGAGGGCGTCGGCGATGGCCTCCACCGAGTCGCCTGCGAACAAACGGTCCAGATGCTCCCGCTCGGGTCCCAGCGTCGGTTCGCCCGCGTCCGCCTCGAACTCGGTCAGCACCATCTCGATCTCGTGCGGGCGGGCGACGATGGCGGCCTTCAGCGCCTCGACCTGCTCGGATCGCACGAAGTCGTTGGCGATGGAGAGCGCCAGGCAGTCGGCCGCCTTGATCCGCGCGCCGGTCAGCGCCAGCCACACGCCCGTCTCGCCGGGCAGCCGCGGCAGGAACCAGCCGCCGCCGACGTCGGGGAAGAGGCCGATGCCGGTTTCGGGCATGGCGAAGACGGTGCGCTCGGTCGCCACACGCCAGCGCGCGGGCATCGACAGCCCCACGCCGCCGCCCATGACGATCCCGTCCATGATCGCGACGACCGGCTTGGGATAGGTGAACAGCAGGTGGTTCAGCCGGTACTCGGTGCGGAAGAACTCCCGCGCCGCCGCGCCGTCGCCGGCGCCGCTCTCCTGCAGCATGCGGATGTCGCCCCCCGCGCAGAACCCCCGCTCGCCCGCGTGGTCGAGGATCACCGCCTGCACGACCGGATCGTCCCGCCAGCCGAGCAGCGCCTCGATCATCGCCGCGCACATCGCGGTGGTGAGCGCGTGCAGCGCCTTGGGCCGGTTCAGCGTGAGCCGCCCGACGGCGCCGTCGATGTAGAGGAGGACGTCGTCGGTCACTTTGCGTTTGGGCCCATGTTCATCGCTGTCAGTCCACGACGCTCGGCCGCCGCAAGCATCGCGTAGTCACGGGATGCGATCGCCGCCCAGTGTCCGATCGCTTCGTAGACATAGAGTGCGTCGTACATCGAGAGCCTCTCAGCCCGCGCGATGCGGAACGCTTCATCCAGATCGATGCCGAACAGAGGCGGCATGACGACAAGGTCGAGGCTATCCAACAGCTCAAGCGCCTCTTCTGTCTCGCGAATCCTCCACTTGTCACGACGCTCAGCGGCAAGAAGAGCGTTTCGGATCTCGACTCGAAAGATCGACGGGACGATGAAGCGATGGCTGTCCTTCCGCTCCAGAAGGCTCATGGCTTCGTCGGTTCTTTGGCTAGGCGATATCCAAGAAACAAATACCGACGCGTCCAGTACGACGATGAAGCTCACCTGCGGCCGCTCTGTATGGCTTCCTTCCAGTCAAATTCCGGCTCGTCGGGCCAATGATCACGAACTGTGTTCTGAAGGGTTCCAAATCGGCGCACGGCCTCTTCGCCGGTGATCGACCGGCTCGGCGCGGGCTCGTCCGCGCGCTGCAGCCGAGCGACCTCACGGCCATTGCGGGTGAAGATCACCGGCCAACCCCGCTCCACGTCGGAAGCTAACCTCACCAGCTCCTCACTGGCCTGCTCAAGGGCAATCTCGTGCATCGGCGGACCTCCGACGGCCAGACTAGCACGATACCCTACTGCCGCAGCATCTCGCGGCTGGCGACCACGCGCATGACCTCGTTCGCGCCCTCCAGGATCTGGTGCACGCGCAGGTCGCGGACGATGCGTTCCAGGGGGTAATCCTTCAGGTAGCCGTAGCCGCCGTGCACCTGCAGCGCCTCGTTGGCGACGTGGAAGCCCGCGTCGGTGGCGAAGCGCTTGGCCATGGCGCAGAGCTTGGTGGCGTCGGGAGCCTTCTTGTCGAGCGCGTCGGCGGCGTTGCGCACCATCAGGCGTGCGGCCTCAAGCTCGGTCGCCATGTCAGCCAGCTTGAAGGCGACGCCCTGCTGCTCGGCGAGCGGCTTGCCGAACTGCTTGCGCGTCTTGGCGTATTCGACCGCGGTGTCGAGCGCGAGGCCGGCGCCGCCCAGCGAGCAGGCGGCGATGTTCAGGCGGCCGCCGTCCAGCCCCATCATGGCGTAGCGGAAGCCGTCGCCCTCCTTGCCGATCAGGTTCTCCGCCGGCACCCGCAGGTCGTCGAACATGACCTGGGCGGTGGGCTGGCTGTTCCAGCCCATCTTCTTCTCGTTGGCGCCGAAGGAGAGGCCGGGCATGCCCTTCTCGATCACGAAGGCGGAGATACCCTTCGGCCCGTCCACGCCCGTGCGCGCCATCGCGACGTAGATGTCGGAGACCCCGCCGCCCGAGATGAAGGCCTTCGACCCGTTCAGCACGTAGTGGTCGCCGTCGCGGCGGGCGGTGGAGCGCATGGCGGCGGCGTCCGACCCCGAGCCCGGTTCGGTCAGGCAGTAGCTGGCGATCAGCTCCATCGACGTCAGCCGAGGCAGGTACTTGGCCCGCAGCGCGTCGGAGCCGAACCGATCGATCATCCAGCTCGCCATGTTGTGGATCGAGATGAAGGCGGCGGTGGAGACGTCGCCCTTGCTCAGCGCCTCGAACACGATCGCCGCATCCAGCCGCGTCAGCCCGGAGCCGCCGACGTCTTCCGACACGTAGAGCCCTGCGAACCCCAGCTCGGCGGCCTTCTTGATCACGTCGACGGGG
>JASLDZ010000353.1 GCA_030151985.1 Caulobacteraceae bacterium
CGCGCTGCCGGGCGGCGACGATGTCCGCCTCCTCCAGGATGGCGATCGTCAGGAGCGGCGCGGTCATTCCGCGCCGATCCTGGCCACCACGACGGTGGCGTCGTCGCGCAGGCGGCGGAAGTCGCGGAACAGCACGCCGGCGATCAGCGTCGGGTGGCGCGTCGCGAGGCCGGGGTAGTCGTCCAGCCGCCAGGACGTTCCGATCCCGTCAGACGCCAGCACCAGCAGCGCCCCCGGTCCGACAGGGTAGGTGAAGTCGCGCATCTTGCGCGCGACATGCCCGATGGTGCCGTTGTGCGAGACCATGCGCCGGACCTCGCCGCCCGCGTCCACGAGGGTGGCGGCGATGTTGCCCACGCCCGCGAAAACGACCTGGCCCGCCGCCCGCTCGTAGCGCGCGATCCCCACCGCCGCCCCCCGCGTGGAGCGGAGTGCGTCGTGCAGCACCGCCAGCAGGTCGCTGGGGGGCGCCTCGCCGCGGCGCGTGAAGGCGCGCGTGGCCGCGTGCGCCGCCTCCGCGGCGGAGGAGCCGTGGCCCAGGCCGTCCGCGACCATCAGGACGAAGCCTGCGTCCTCCACCTTCCAGCACCAGGCGTCGCCGCATGCCTCCTCGCCCGCCACCGCCACGCTGACGCCGCCGTGGTCGGCCGCCGGCCGGGGTTCCGCGGCGGCCCGCCCGGGCGCGATCCGGGCCAGGATCGCCGTTCCGAGCCCCGGCGCCGAGTACACGTCCATGACCTGCGAGCCGCGCGCCACCGCGCCGAGCCCCGTGCCGGGGCTGCCGGCGGTGGAGTGCCCGTCCCGCATGGAGGCGCCCACGTCCGCCATGCCGGGGCCCTTGTCCAAGGCCACGCACTCGATGCCCGCCCCCGTCGCGTCCTCATAGCTTCCCACCAGGAGCGTCCCGCCGCCGCCGTGCTTCAGCAGGTTGGTGGCGAGTTCAGTGACGACCAGGGCGACGCGCCCCGCGTCCTCCTCGTCGAAGCCGTGCGCCTGCGCGAGCCCGACGGCCGCGCGCCGGGCCTCGGCGACCTGCGAGCTGTCGCGGAGGTCGAGGGCGAGCATCCTATCTCCACCGCGCGATCATGATCCGGACACCCTCGCCGGGCCGCGACGTGATCTCGAACTCGTTAGAGAGCCGTCGGGCTCCGCTGAGGCCGAGCCCCAGGCCGCCGCCAGTGGTGAAGCCGTCGGTCAGGGCGCGGTCGAGATCCGCGATGCCCGGGCCCTGATCCTCGAACGTCAGCCGCACGCCGCGGCGGGGCGGGTCGGTGAAGGTCTCGATCCGCGCCGTGCCGCCGCCGCCGTAGTCGAGCGTGTTGCGCGCCAACTCGCTCGCGGCGGTCACGATCTTGGTCTGATCGACGAGACCCAGGCCCGCCGCCACCGCCTGCACCCGGACTGCCTGGCGCACCCGCACCACGTCGTCCGAGTGCAGGATGGGCAGCGTCTCATCCCTCGAGGGTGTCATCGCCGCTCTCCGCGGCGCCTTCGCCCGACGCTTCGTCCCCGTCGTGCGCCCACCGGCCATCGCCGATCAGCGCCATGCCGCGCTCCACGTTGAGCGCCGTCTTCACGCCGGTCAGCGACAGTCCCAACTCGACCAGAGTGATCGCGACCGCGGGCCGCATGCCGACCACCACCGTGTCCGCGTCCAAGAGGCGCGAGACCGCGGCGATGTTGTCCAGCATGCGTCCCATGAACGAGTCGACGATCTCCAGGCCTGAGATGTCGATCATTACGCCCCGCGCCCCGGTGGCGACGATGCGCTCGGACAGGTCGTCCTCCAGCGCCTTGGCCAGGCGGTCGTGGATGTCGACCTGGATGCTGACCAGAAGCGCGTCGCCCAGCTTCAGGATCGGGATGCGGTCCACCCCGGTCAGCCCTTCGCGGGCGGTTTGCGGACCACGGCGCGCCCGGTGCGCTGGAAGGCGAGCGCCAGGGCGTCGGCCAGCGTCGCCTTGGAGACCACGTCGAGCTCCACGCCCAGGTGCACCATGGTCTGGGCGATCTGCGGCCGGATGCCCGAGATGATGCAGTCCGCGCCCATCAGCCGGGCCGCGGCGATCGTCTTCAAGAGGTGCTGCGCCACCAGGGTGTCGACGGTAGGGACGCCCGTGATGTCGATGATGGCGAGATCGGCGCTCTGCTCGACGATCGCCTCCAGCAGGTTCTCCATCACCACCTGGGTGCGGGCGGAGTCGAGCGTGCCGATCAGCGGCAGGGCCAGGATGCCCTGCCAGAGCTTGACCACCGGCGTGGAGAGCTCGGCGATCTCGTCCTGCTGGCGGCGGACCACCTCCTCGCGGCTGCGTTGGTACACCTCCATGGTGTGCAGGCCGAGCTGGTCGAGCACCTGCGTCATGCGCCAGCCCGCGTCGGCCACGAGAGGGGCGTCGTCGGGATGGGCGGCCCGCAGCTGGTCGAGGAGGGGCTCCTTGAGCGAGAACACGAAGGTGGCGGTCTCCGACGGGCTGAAGCCCTGGATCGCACGCGACCGCGAGACCTCGCCCAGGAGTTCGCGAGCCTCCTGGAAGCCGTCCTGCGTCGCCGAGGTCGCGCCCGCGCCGAGGCCGGCCGCCAGCGCGGCCAGGAAGTCGCGGCACTGCTTCTGCAACTCGGCGTCCTTGATGCGGCCGCCGCCGCCGCCGTCCGCCTGCAGGCGTTCGCGCCATCGGGCGAGCAGGGCCTCCTGCTTCTGCACGACGAGCGAGGCCAGGGCGTCTTGCCCGCTGTCGGTCACCATCGTCTCTCCCGCGGCGCTCTGTCCTCAGCGCGGCACGACGCCTGCAGGAAGGGGCGCACCACCCATAGCGCCCTTAGAGGGAGAACAGAAGATACACTTCGGCGGCGCGGCCGGAACTGACATGCGGCCGCCGCCGACTACAACGGCAGTAAGCCATCACGCCATAGACATCGCACATCGCACAGCGCCCCCAAGCCAAAGTCCAGCGGGGCAACGGATCGGTATTTAACATATGAGAGGGCTGAAGGACAGCTGAGAGCTGCGACATCTGAGCTCCCACTGATCCGAGCAGCCACCTTGTCCCGCCACGCCATTGCGCGTTCAGCAAGGTTTTAAGGATCAACCCGGATCTGAAGCGGTCGCCTCACGGCTGCAGCATGCGGACGCAAGGACGTACCTTGTCAGCGTCCGCCTTCCGCACGCACCTGAATGTCCGCCTCTGGCGCAAGGCGGCTTCGGCTCCCTTGCGTTGAGGGGCGAGCCGACCAGTGGCGTCAAGTCGAGTATGCCGGCTTGGACTGCAATATGAAGATGACGCCCGCCCGCCCGACGACACGACGATACCTAGCCATGGCCGCGAGCGCGGCGGCCCTGGCTATGAGCGGGTGCATGACGACGCTGCCGACCGAGCGCTTCGCTGGGCAGGAGCCCGTGATGCGGCCGGAGGCGTTCTTCGCCGGGACCACCCGCTCCTTCGGAGTGCTGGAGGCCCAGTCGGGCGCGCCCTCGAAGGTGTTTCACGTCGAAGGCCAGGGCGTGGCCCAGGCGGACGGCGCGTTCCGGCTCGATCAAACGGTGAGCTTCGATGGGCAGGCGCCGCAGCGCCGCACTTGGCTCATGCGGCCGTCCAGCCCGAATGGCTACCGGGCCAGCCTCACCGACGCGTCCGGCGAGGTGGTTGGAGAGGCCTACGGCCCGGTGTTCCACCTTCGCTATCCCTACAAGTCGGTGGCCCGCATGGAGCAGTGGCTCTACCTGCAGTCCGACGGGCGAACGGTGCTGAACGAAGGCGTCGTGACCGTCGCGGGCGTTGTGGTGGCGCGCCTGTCGGAGTGCATCACCCGCGAAGACCCCGCGCCGCAGGGAGGACGATGACAGGGCTGACGCAGATCGGCGGAGCAAAGGTCGCGGCAGCCGTGATCCGCATCGCCTTCTGGGGTGCCCGGGCCACGGCCGTCAGCGCTGGACTTGGTCGAGCGCTCGGACCGGTGGGGTAGAAGCGCGCAAGATCTAGGCGACGGTCCGGCGATAGCGTCAAGGGGAAGCAGGCTTGTACAGGCAGCGGCACCCCGGTCTGCTGTCGTCCGCGCGTGCCTGCGGAATGTCCTCTTTCCGGGTGGGAGCCGAGGGCCGCTGCTGGCGCACTTCGCCGATCAGTGACCTAGCCAGCGGAAGGACTTCGCGATCGTCGGCTAAGGGTGAAAGACCATCTCGACTAAGCACGATATCTCAGCGCCTCGACCAGGAGCGAAAAGGCCGCCGATGGCTGACGCCGGCTGGGATAGTAGAGGTGATAACCGGCGAAGGGCGGGCACCAGTCGGCCAGCACCCGCACCAGCTTCCCGCTGGCCACTTCGTCGGCGACGACGTCTTCCAGCACGCAGGCCAGACCCAGCCCGTCCGTCGCAGCCCGCACGATCATGCGGGGATTGTTGAAGACCAGCTGGCCGTCGACCCGCACGTGCAGATCGCGCGCGCCCTTCTCCAGTTCCCATGCGTAGAGCCCGCCCGCGGTCGGCAGGCGCAGATTGATGCAGCGATGCTCGGCCAGGTCCTGAGGGGTCTTCGGCTTGGGATGC
>JASLDZ010000374.1 GCA_030151985.1 Caulobacteraceae bacterium
GGGGCAGATCTTCGCCGTGCGCGGCAACGAGATCTTCCTGTTCGACCAGCCCCGCCCCGTCCGCGGCCTGGCCCGCGAGTGGTCGCCCGGCACGATCCTCGACCATGCCCTGCCCGCCTTCAGGGCGGGCAGGGCATGGTCGAGGATCGTGCCGGGCGACCACTCGCGGGCCAGGCCGCGGACGGGGCGGGGCTGGTCGAACAGGAAGATCTCGTTGCCGCGCACGGCGAAGATCTGCCCCGTGACCTCCTGCGCGCCGGGCGCCACCAGCGCCACCGCGAGGTTGGCGACCTGGTCGGCCCGCATGTTGGCCTTGATCCGCTCCACCCGCTTGGCGGACGCCTCGTCCTTCACGGGGATGCTGGCGATCATGCGGGTCCAGGCGAAGGGCGCGATGACGTTGGCGCGCACGTTCTTGGACGCGTTCTCCATGGCGACCACGTGCGACAGCCCGTGCACCCCCAGCTTGGCGGCGGCGTAGTTGGACTGGCCGATGTTGCCGATCAGGCCCGAGGTGGAGGTGAAGAGCGCATAGGCCCCCTCCTGCTGCTCGCGGAACAGCTCGATGGTGGCGCGGCAGACGTTGAAGGCGCCATGCAGGTGGACGTCGATCACCGCCTTCCAGTCGGCCGGGTCCATCTTGTGGAACATGCCGTCGCGCAGGATGCCCGCCGGGTTGATCACCGCGTGCAGGCCGCCGAACGTCTTGAGCGTCTGCTCGCGCATGTCTTCGACCGCGGCGTAGTCGGTGACGCTCTCATGGTTGGCGACCGCCTTGCCGCCGCCGGCGGTGATCTCGTCGGCCACCGCCTGCGCCGGCCCGGCCGAGCCCTCGTCGCCGCCCTTCAGCGAGCCGCCGAGGTCGTTGACGACCACCGCCGCCCCCTCGCGCGCGGCCATCAGCGCGCATTCCCGCCCGATGCCGTTGCCGCCGCCGGTGACCAGCACGACCTTGCCGTCCAGAACGCCCATGCGCACGCCTCCCGTGACCCGCCGGCCCTCCGCGGGGCCGTCGGGTCAGTCTAGCGCGCGGGAGCGGAAGGCGTCGACGCCGCCCTCAGCCCCAGACGCCGTAGGGGTCGATCGAGGGCTTGCCCAGCGCCTGCGCGACCGCCGGATGGGTCAGCTCGCCCTTCAGGACGTTCAGCCCCTTGGCGAGGTGCGGGTTGGCCTTCAGCGCGTTCAGCCCGTGGTCGGCCAGCGCCAGGCCGAAGGGCAGGGTGGCGTTGCCCAGCGCCTCGGAGGAGGTGCGCGGCGCCGAGCCCGGCATGTTGGCGACGCAGTAGTGGACCACCCCGTCCACCGTGTAGGTCGGGTTCGCGTGGGTGGTGGCTTTCGAGGTCTCGAAGCATCCGCCCTGGTCGATGGAGACGTCCACCAGCACCGAGCCGGTCTTCATCCGCGACAGGTGCTCCTTGCGCACCAGCTTGGGCGCGGCGGCGCCCGCCACCAGCACCGCGCCGACCACCACGTCGGCCAGCAGGATCTCCTCCTCGACGGTGGCTGTGGTGGAGTAGCGGGTGCGCACGCGGCCCATGAAGATGTCGTCCAGCTCGCGCAGGCGAGGGATCGAACGATCGAGCACCACGACCTCGGCGCCCATGCCGACCGCGATCCGCGCCGCGTTGGTCCCGACCACGCCGCCGCCCAGCACCGCCACGCGCGCGGGGTTCACGCCGGGCACGCCGGAGAGGAGCAGGCCCATGCCGCCGTTGTGCTTCAGCAGCGTCTCGGCCGCGGAGAAGATGGCGAGGCGCCCGGCGACCTCGCTCATGGGCGCCAGGAGCGGCAGGCCGCCGCGGGCGTCGGTGACGGTCTCGTAGGCGACGCCCGCCACGCCCGACTTGAGCAGGCCCTCCGTCTGCGCCGGGTCGGGGGCGAGGTGCAGGTAGGTGAAGAGAATCTGGTCGGGGCGCAGCCGCTCCCACTCGACCTTCTGCGGCTCCTTCACCTTCACGACCATCTGCGCCTCGCGGAACACCGCCTCGGCGCCGTCGACCAGCCGCGCGCCGTAGCGCTCGTAGTCCTCGTCGGCGTAGCCCGCGCCCGCGCCCGCGCCCCGCTCGACGATCACCTCGTGGCCGTGGGTCACGTACTCGCGCGCTGCGGTGGGGGTGACGCCGACGCGGTATTCGTCGGACTTGATCTCCTTGGGCACGCCTACGCGCATGATCGTTCCTCGCCGATGTCGTTTCGGGGGCACGTGCGCGCTTGCGACCGCCGGGTCAAGGGCACGGGACACGCGTTCGTCCGCCGCGGACTGGCGCCCGCTCGCGGTCAAGCTTAGCCTCCGCCGCACCCCTCGCGGAGACCGCCATGAGCGCCCTCGACCGTCGCACGCTGCTGGCCGCCGGCGGCGCGAGCCTGCTGGCGCCGGGATCGCGAGCCGCCGCTCCGAAGCCGCTTCCGCCGTTTCCCGGCGGAGACGTGGCGCTGTTGAAGCGCGCCTACGGGGCGATGCACCCGGGCTACCTGCGCTATCAGACGCAGCAGGAGGCGGACGCCCGCTTCGAGCTCCTGACGCGCCGGCTGGGCGAGGCGAAGGACCTGCGCGCCCGCTACCTCGCCCTGTCTCAGGCGCTGGCGGGCGTCCGGTGCGGGCACACCTACGCCAACTTCTTCAACCAGTCGGCGTCGGTGAAGACGGCGCTGTTCGAGGGGCGCGACCGGCTGCCGTTCCAGTTCCGCTGGCTGGGATCGCACATGGTGGTCACCGCCGACCCGACCGGCCTCGGCCTCGCGCCGGGGACGGAGGTGACGGCCATCGAGGGCCGGCCCGCCGCCGACATCCTGGCCGGCCTGATGACGGTCGCGCGCGCGGACGGCCACAACGACGGCAAGCGGCGGATGCTCGTCTCAATGCAGGCGACCGAGCGCTACGAGAGCTTCGACGTCTACTATCCCGTGCTGTTCGGAAGCCGCGAGCGTCACCGCCTGTCGCTGCGCGCGCCCGACGGGCGGATGTCGGAGCGGACGGTCGAGGCGATCGGCTTCCAAGAGCGGCTGGCGCAGCAGAAGCCCGAGGCCGCCGAGCCCGATGCGCCGCAGTGGCGCTACGAACGGCGGGGATCGGTCGCCGTGCTCGAGATGCCGACCTGGGCGCTCTACGACAGCAAGTGGGACTGGCGCGCCTGGCTCGATGCGCGGTTCGCCGAGATGGACCGGGGCGGCGTCAGGGCGCTGGTCGTCGACCTGCGCGAGAACGAGGGCGGGAACGACTGCGGCGACGAGATCGTCGCGCGCCTGATCGACGCGCCGATCCAGCGCGACGCCACGAACCGCCTGGTCCGCTACCGCACCGCGCCGCCCGAGCTGCGCCCCTACCTCGACACCTGGGACCGCAGCTTCGAGACGCTCGGCGTCGACGCCAAGCCCTTCGACGCCCGCTTCCTGCGGCTGGACGACAAGGAGGACGACGGCCGGCCGATGGGCCAGATCCTGCCCAAGGGGCCGCGCTTCCGGGGCAAGGTCGCGGTGCTGGTCGGGCCGCGCAACAGCTCGGCCACCCACCAGTTCGCCACCGTCGTGCGCCGCGAGCGGCTGGGCGTGCTGGTCGGCGAGGAGACGGGCGGCAACCAGCGCGGCATCAACGGCGGCTGCTTCTTCTTCCTGCGACTGCCTGAGTCGGGGCTCGAGGCCGACCTGCCGCTGATCGGCCAGTTCCCGCCGACCCCCAAGCCCGACCGCGGCGTCCCTCCCGACGTCGCCGCCCCTGAGACCGCTGCCTCGATCGCGGCGGGCCGGGACGTGGCGATGGAGGCGGCGCTGAAGGCGCTGAAGGCGTGATCCGAAAGCTCATCCTGTCCGTCGTCGGGCTGGCGCTCGTCGCCGCGACCTCGGCGTGGGTCGGTGTCCGGCCGGATCGGGCGATGCAGGCGGGGGCGGGCGTGGTGGCGCACAACGTCTGCTCCACCGTGTTCGTCAGCGGACAGCCGGCGCAGGCGACGTTCGATGGATTGGTGAAGCCCATGCTGGGCCCGGCGGGGGCGCTGGCGGGCTTCACGCTCGACAGGGAGCGCGGCGCCGTCGAGGGGCGGATCGGCCTGTTCACCCGCGCGCACGCCACCTTCACGCCGGGCTACGGCTGCCGGCTGGACGATCCGCGCAACGGCCCCGTCCCCCCGCCGCGGCCGGTCCCGCCGCCGATCGCCGCCGACGGCTTCGCGCCCGTGACGCCGGTGGCGCCGTCGGACCCGGCCCTCGCCCTCGCCATGGACCGGGTCTTCGCGGAGCGCGCGCCCGGCTCGCCCAAGCGGGTCTCGGCGGTCGTGGTGGTGAAGGACGGACGGGTGATCGCCGAGCGCTATGCGCCGGGGTTCGGGGTGGAGACGCCCGTCCTGAGCTTCTCGGTCGCCAAGTCGTTCACGAACGCGCTGCTGGGCGTGCTCGTGCGCCAGGGGCGGCTGCGGATGGATCGGCCGCCGGGCGCGCCGGAGTGGTCGAAGGCGGGGGATCCGCGGGGCGCGATCACCAGCGAGGACCTGCTGCGCATGCGCAGCGGGCTGAACGCGGCCGAGACGGAGAGCGGGTTCGATCCCGCCTCCATCATGCTCTACGGCCGAACGCCCGACATGGCCGCCTTCGCCGCCGACCACCCGCTCAAGCAGCCGCCCGGCCAGGCCTTCGAATACACCAGCGCCGACACGCTGATCCTCGACCGGCTGATCACGACGACGGTGGGCGGAGGCGCGAAGGGGCTGCGCGACTTCGCCGAGCGGGAGCTGTTCGCCCCCGCCCGGATGGGAGGCGTGACCCTGGAGTTCGACGGCGCGG
>JASLDZ010000387.1 GCA_030151985.1 Caulobacteraceae bacterium
CCCGCGTACTCCGCCACGCCGACCCGCTGCAGCGCCGCCATCGCCTCGGCCTTGCGGTCCGCCGGCCACAGGCCGAACAGCCCGCGCCAGAAGCCGACCCGCCCCAGCGCGCCCACCATGACGTTGGAGAACAGCGTCAGCCGCCCGACCAGGTTGAACTGCTGGAAGATGAAGCCGACCCGCCGGCGCACGCGGCGGATGTCGTCGGCGAGCTTGCCGTCCGCCTGCACCGGCAGCCCGACCGCCTCGATCCGTCCCGCGCCGGCGTCGATCAGCTGAAGCCCCGTCAGCGAGCGCAGCAGGGTGGACTTGCCCGAGCCCGAGGGGCCGATCAGCGCGACCATGTCGCCGCGGTCCACCCTCAGCGACACGCGGTCGAGCGCCTTGCGGGCGCCGAAGGTCTTGGAGACGTCGTGGGCCGCGAACGCGACTTCGGCGGACATGGACGGGGTCGTCGCTCCGGCGGCGGCTCCTCGCCTCTTCGCCTCTTCACAGGCCGCCCGCAAGAGCCCGCTCGAAACCCGCTTCAACGCCGCCGCCGGAACGCGACGAAAAGCGCACGAAAGAACGCAACTCCTATCCGCCGATTTTCCCGAGCGCGCACAGCTACTTGCGGCCATGTGGCGGGGGTGCGGCGGCGCGCCCTCAAATGACCGCTTTACAGGGGGGTCCGCTTCCCCCATATCGCGCCTCCCGGCGGACCCGAGCCAAGCGGCTTCCAACCCGTTTCTGCTAACGCCGGCTAGGTTCAACAATCAGCGGGAGGTTACGTGAATTGGTCACGTACCAGTCTCCCCTGGACCTGGTCCGCGCGCGGTCCCCTGAGCGTCCTGTCGCCCTCGTGCGACCGGGTGCGGTGGCCGTAGCGGCACGCTGGTTCCAGGACAACATCAAGGCCGACGTCCTCTATGCGGTGAAGGCGAACCCTTCCGCGTGGGTGATCCAGCAGCTGCACGGTGCGGGCGTCACCGGCTTCGACGTCGCCTCGATCCCCGAGATCGAGCTCGTCGCGGCCAACGCGCCGGGCGCCCGCATGGCGTTCATGCACCCTGTGAAGAGCCGGGCGGCGATCGCCCGCGCCTACCACGCGTTCGGCGTGCGCACCTTCGCGCTCGACTGCCATGAGGAGCTGGAGAAGATCCTCTCCGCCACCGGCGGCGCGGACGACCTGAACCTGATCGTGCGCATGGCGGTGTCGTCCGACGGCGCGCAGTACTCGCTGTCGGGCAAGTTCG
Source organism: Caulobacteraceae bacterium (assembly GCA_030151985.1). GTDB lineage: Bacteria > Pseudomonadota > Alphaproteobacteria > Caulobacterales > Caulobacteraceae > JASLDZ01. The sequence continues at coordinate 1,236 of JASLDZ010000387.1, forward strand.
GCGTCTCGGTCGAGCAGGCGCCCAGCCTGCTGCTGGCCGCGCGGCGCGCGACCTCGGGGCTGATGGGCGTCAGCTTCCACGTGGGCAGCCAGTGCATGAAGCCGACCGCCTACCAGGCGGCGATGGCGCAAGTCTCCCGCGCGCTCGTCCGCGCCGGCGTGTTCGCCGACGTGGTCGACGTGGGCGGCGGCTTTCCGAGCGTCTACCCGGGCATGATCCCGCCCGACATGACCGAGTACGCCGCCGCCATCCAGCGCGGCTTCAACGACATGATGGTGCACGAGACCACCGAGCTGTGGTGCGAGCCCGGCCGCGCGCTGGTGGCGGAAGCCTCCTCGCTCCTGGTCAAGGTCGAGCTGAAGAAGGGCGACGCGCTCTACCTGAACGACGGCTCCTATGGCTCGATGTTCGACGCGACGCACTTCAAGTGGCCGTTCCCCGTGAAGGGGCTGCGCGCGGAGGGCGAGATGTCGTCCGAGCTGCGGCCCTTCCGCTTCTACGGCCCGACCTGCGACTCGATCGACCACATGCCGGGGCCCTACTTCCTGCCGGCCGACATCGACGAGGGCGACTACATCGAGATCGGCATGCTGGGCGCCTATGGCGTCGCCATGGCCACGCGCTTCAACGGCTACGGCGACAGCGAAGTCGCCGAGGTCGAGGACGCGCCCATGGCCTCGATGTTCGGCCTCGCTCCGCACTTCATCCCCGTCCCGAAATCCGACGAGGCGGAGGCGCGGAAGGTGGTGCGGTTCTCGCGTCCCAAGGGCGCGGCGGGCCGGAAGGGGCGACGCCGCTAACCTCTTCTCTTCCGCTCATCCCCGCGGATGCGGGGACCCAGGCTTGAGCCACGCGCTCGACATCAAACCGCTGCATCCGCGGCTTAAGCCTGGGTCCCCGCATCCGCGGGGATGAGCGGATTGTTTATGGGCCACGCTCCCCCAGCTACCGTCGCTCCGTCCGGTTCAACGACGGGCGCTCACCGCAACAGGGAAACCGAAAACGATGAACGCTCCCGTTCCTCCGCACTCCAACAAGAAGGCGGAACTGCTCAACAAAGTCGTCGAGCACGTCGACATTACCGCCTACGACGCGCGGCCGGTGATCGACGCCATGCGCAAGATGAGCTTCACCTCCAGAGACACCGCCCGCGCCGCCGACATCCTGAACATGGCGATCGAGGATCAGGCCTGCTCGCCCTGGCTGATCCTGGCGGGCTCCACCTCGGCCGGCGGCTGCATGCACGTGTACCGCGACATGGTGAAATTCGGCATGATCGACGTGGTGGTCGCCACCGGCGCCTCGATCGTGGACATGGACTTCTTCGAGGCCCTCGGCTTCAAGCACTATCAGGCCGACAGCTCTGTCGACGACCGGGTGCTGCGCGACCTCTACATCGACCGCATCTACGACACCTACATTGACGAGGAGGAGCTGCAGAACTGCGACGGCACGATCTACGACCTGTGCAACGCGCTGGAGCCCCGCCCCTATTCGAGCCGCGAGTTCATCTGGGAAATGGGCAAGTGGCTGGCCGCCGGCAACGCCAAGAAGCCCGGTTCCCTGGTGCAGACGGCCTATGAGGAAGGCGTGCCGATCTTCTGCCCGGCCTTCGTGGACAGCTCGGCCGGCTTCGGCCTGGTCAAGCACCAGAAGGAGCGGATCAAGGCGGGCAAGCCCTACCTCACCATCGACGCGGTGGCCGACTTCCGCGAGCTGACCGACATCAAGATCGAGGCGGGCTCCACGGGCCTGTTCATGGTCGGCGGCGGAGTTCCTAAGAACTTCGCGCAGGACACGGTCGTCTGCGCCGAGATCCTCGGCGTCGAGGCCGAGATGCACAAGTACGCCGTGCAGATCACCGTCGCCGACGTGCGCGACGGCGCCTGCTCCTCCTCCACGCTGAAGGAGGCGTGCAGCTGGGGCAAGGTGGACGTCACCTACGAGCAGATGGTGTTCGCCGAGGCCACCACCGTCGTGCCGCTGATCGGCTCCGACGCCTACTGGCGCGGGGCGTGGAAGTCCCGCACCAAGCCCCGCTGGGCCAAGCTCTTCGGCAAGGCCGCGCCGGCGGCGGCGGCCTGAAGGCGGCGGGTCCGCGGGCGCCGATCCGCTGCGCTGACCCCCTATTTGGCGAAGGAGAAGCGGGCGGCGATGGTCACACTGGCCGCGCCGCCCTGCAGGCTGCGCGTGAGCAGCATGACCTGCTTCACCTCGCCGAGCGGGCGACCGCCCGCCGCGGCGAGCAGCTCCGCCTGTCGACGCGCCTCGGCGACGGCGGCGCGCTCGGCCTTGTCCCAAAGCGCGGGATCGACCGCCTCCAGCGAGCCGAAGCCCAGCACCTCGGAGGACCGCAGGAACGGCAGGCCGCCAGCTCCGAGCGTCCCGGACACGCTGTCGACGCCAGCGGCGGTCAGGGCGTCGAGGAAGGGCGGCAGCCGCTTGGGGTCGGAGGTGCGGAACCGCACGCCCGTGCGGGCCACGAAGACGCGAGGCGCGTCTTCCTGCGAGAAGTCCGGCATGGGCGAACTTGGGTTCGCCGCATGAGCCGCCATTCGCTCGGCGTTCCGCTTGGCCTGCGCCTCCTGGTCGATTTCGCGTGAGAAGCTGGCGGAGCCCGGCTCCACGTCCACGCCGAAGCGCTTGGCGGCGTCGCGGGCGACCTGCAGCCGCTGGTCGCGCAGTCGCGCCGCCTCGACGGCGGAGGCCGACTTCCCCTCGATGTTGACGAGGTAGGCGTCGGCGATCGGGCCCGGCAGTTCCGCGCGGCCGGTGGCGGTGACGAAGATGCTGGAGCCGCCGACCATGGCTTCGCCGATGCTCTGGCCGAAACCTTCGGTCCCGGCGGCGAGAAGGCCGGCGAACTGGGTCGTGTCCTGCGCAGATGCGGGCGCGGCGGAGAGGAGGCCCACGGCGATCACGCCGCCCAGGATCGACTTCACGCCCGCTCTCCTCGCAACGCCAGGCTGCAAGCGAACCAGACCTGCGCGCCTTGAGCAAGGCGCGCTATGAGCCGTCTATGCCTCCGTCCTCCGCCCGACCCGTACGCAAGCCGGTTCGCCGGCGCGCGCTCCCGCCGAAGGAGCGGGCGCGGGTCGCGGATATCTTCGCGCGGTTCGAGGCGGCGGAGCCTGCGCCCAAGGGCGAGCTGGAGTGGGGCAATCCGTTCCAGCTCGTCGTCGCGGTGGCGCTCTCGGCGCAGGCGACGGACAAGGGGGTGAACAAGGCGACGCGGCCGCTGTTCGCGCGGGTGCGCAGCGCCGCGGAGATGCTGGCGCTCGGGCTGGACGGCCTCACCGAGGCGATCCGCACCATCGGCCTCTACCGCACCAAGGCGAAGAACGTGATGGCGCTGTCGCAGCTCGTGGTCGAGCGCCACGGCGGCGAGGTCCCGTTGGAGCGGGAGGCGCTGCAGGCGCTGCCGGGCGTCGGCCGCAAGACGGCCAGCGTGGTGCTGAACGAGCTGGGCGTGGAGCCCGCGATCGCGGTGGACACCCACGTGTTCCGGGTCTCGCACCGGCTGAAGCTGTCGGCGGGGAAGACGCCGGACAAGGTGGAGCAGGACCTCCTGGCGCGCGTGCCGCAGCCCTACCTCACCCGCGCGCACCACTGGCTGATCCTGCACGGCCGCTACGTCTGCGTGGCGCGGCGGCCGAAGTGCGAGGCGTGCCTGATCGCCGACCTGTGTCCGTCCCGGGCATTGGGGGTCGTCGAGCCTCTCCCTCCCTCTTGAGGGGAGGGTGGCTGGAGGCGGAGCCGACAGACGGGTGGGGCGGAGAGCGAAGCGTAAGAAGAGCCGGGCGCGACGTCTGGGACTGAAGGCGGACTTACGCTTCGCTCTCGTTCCCCCACCCGTCTCTCGCTTCGCTCGCAACACCCTCCCCTCAAGGGGGAGGGAGGGTACGATTTGCTAAGCCGCCGCGCTCGCCTTCGGCCGGGCGCCCGTCCAGCGCGCCAGCACGGTGCGGAGGGCGCCGGCGTCCATCGGCTTGGTGAGGAAGTCGTCCATGCCGGCTTCGCGGCAGGCCCTCCGGTCGTCCTCGAAGGCGTTGGCGGTGAGGGCCACGATGGGCGCGTCCACGCCGAGCGCGCGGATGGTGCGGGCCGCGGCCAGGCCGTCCATGCCGGGCATCCGCAGGTCCATCAGGATCAGGTCGAAACCCGTGCGGGCGGCCGCCTCGCACGCCTCCTGGCCGGAGGCGGCGCGTTCCACCTCGCAGCCCTCGCGCTCCAGGAGGGCGCGGGCCAGGAGCGCGTTCACCGGGTTGTCCTCGGCCAGCAGCACGCGCGCGCCCGCGGCGGCGGCCGGGGACTCGCGCTCGTCCTCGGCGGGGGGAGCGGCGGCTCCGTCGGCCAGGACGGCGCGGATGCGCAGCGCCACGGAGGCGCGTCGCAGGGGCTTGATGAGGTAGCCGGCGTAGCCTCCCGCGCGGGCCGCAGCGATGCGCTCGCGCTCCTCGGGGGCGAGCAGGATCAGGCTGGGCGGACCTGACGGCGCCCGCGCGGGGGCCGAGGCGCCGTCCACCAGCCGCACGTCGGCCCGAGGCTTGGCGCGGGCGCCGGGCGCGGCGATCACGGGTCGCCCGCCGGCCGCGCTGACCTGCATGGCCGCGGCCGCCGTCACCACCGGAGAGGCCGAGGCCAGGGCGACGGACACCCCCGCCAGCGCCTTGTCCGCCGCCTCGCTCCGGCCGACGGGCGCGGCGGCGGCGAAGTCGGCCTCGAAGGCGAACAGCGCGCCCTCGCCGGCGCGGCTCTGCACCGTCAGCTCGCCGCCGAAGGCGTCGGCCAAACGGCGCACGATGGCCAGCCCCAGGCCGGCGCCGCCCGCGCGGGCGCCAGCCTCGTCCTGCTCGAACTCCTCGAACACCCGCGCCTGCGCCTCGGGCGAGAGGCCGGGCCCGGTGTCGCGCACCGCCAGCCGCAGCCGCACGCGTCCGCGCGCCGCCGCCCGCGCGCGGGCGGTGACCAGCACGCCGCCGCTGCGCGTGAGCTTCACCGCGTTGCCGGCGAGGTTGAACAGGATCTGCCGCAGCCGCCCGTCGTCGGCCAGGACGTGCGGCGCCGCGCCCTCCATGCCCCAGGCGATCTCCACCCCGCCCGCGTGGGCGCGGGGGCTGAGCAGTTCGCACACGCCCCGCACCAGCCGCTCGACGTCGACCGGCGCCTCCTCCAGCTCCAGCCGGCCGGCGTCCAGACGCGCATAGTCCAGCACGTCGCTGACGAGACCGAGCAGGTGTTCGCCCGACTCCCGCAGCGCCGAGAGGTAGGCGGCCTGGGTGGCGTCCAGCGGCGTGCGGGCGAGGAGGTTGGCCATGCCCAGGACGCCGTTCAGCGGCGTGCGGATCTCGTGGCTGAGGGTGCTCAGCATCCGGGCGCGGCGAGCGACGCGGGGATCGGCGGCGATGGCCAGCACCGCCCCGTCGGCGAGGCGGGCCAGGCTCCAGGCGTCTCCCGTCGCGGCCGGCGGGCGCTGCGCAGGGTCGAGCGCGCGGAATGCGGCGTTGGAGGCCTGCACCGCGCCCCGCCGGTCGATCAGCGCGGCGGGCGGCTCCAGCGCCTCGATGATCGAGGCGGCGGGGGGCGGCCTGCGAAGCGGGGGAGGCGGCTGGGGCGAGGTCATCGCCCGCGATCCTGACCGTCCGGGCTTAAGCTCGCGTCAAACCGGCGACGGCGGCGGGCCGTCGCCCGCGCGCGGTGGCGCGGGCGGCCAAGCTGTGGTCGTGTCGGCGCATGCTGGTGATCCTCACCCTCCTGCTCGTCGCCGCGGTGGTGATGGTGTCCCTGTCGCGGCGGGCGGGGTTCGGCTCGATCACGGGGTACCTGGCGGCCGGCGCCGTGATCGGCCCCTCGGGCCTGCGGCTGGTCACCGACGTGCGCAGCATCGAGGAGATCAGCGAGCTCGGCGTGCTGATGCTCCTGTTCCTGATCGGACTGGAGCTGCGGCTTCCGCGCATCTGGGCGATGCGAAAGTCCGTGTTCGGCCTGGGCGCGGGGCAGATGCTGGTGGCGGGGGGCGCCCTCGCGATGCTGGCGCACATGGCGGGGGTGGACTGGCGGGCGTCCGCGATCCTGGGCGCCGGGCTGGCGCTGTCCTCGACCGCGATCGTGCTGCCGATGCTGAGCGAGCGGAACCTCCTGCAGCTCTCCTCCGGCCGCGACGCCTTCTCGGTGCTGCTGTTCCAGGACCTGGCCTCGGTGCCGCTGGTCGCCCTGGTGCCGGTGCTGGCGGGGGCGCAGGCCAGCGGGCCGGTCTGGCCCTCAGTGGTCAAGGCGGCGGCGGCGGTGGCGGCGATCCTCCTCGGCGGCCGCTACCTGGTCGGGCCGTTGTTCCGGGCTGTGGGCGGGGTGAAGACGCGGGAGGTGTTCACCGCCACCGCGCTCCTGGTCGTGGCCGGTGCCGCGGCGCTGGCGGGAGCGGCGGGGCTGCCGATGTCGCTCGGCGCCTTCGCCGCGGGCGTGGTCCTGAGCGAGAGCGAGTACCGCCACGAGCTGCAGGCCGATGTGGAGCCGTTCGAGGGCCTGCTGCTCGGCTTCTTCTTCATGTCGGTCGGCATGTCCGCGGACCTGGCGCTGGCGTGGCGGGAGCCGGCGAACATCCTCCTGGGGGTAGGGGCGCTCCTGGGCGTGAAGGTCGCGGTCGGCTATGGGCTCGGCCGGCTTCGCGGGCAGGCGAACGACACCGCCGTGCGTTTCGCGCTCGCCATCCCGCAGGGCAGCGAGTTCGCCTTCGTGCTGTTCGGCGCGGCTGTGGCGGCGCACGCGCTGGCGCCCCAGGCGTCGGCGCGGGCGACGCTGGTGATCGCGCTCTCCATGCTGCTGAGCCCGATCCTGTTCTCGCAGTCCGAGCGCTGGCTGATGCCCCGGCTGGCCCCCTCCCGCAAACCGATCGACATCGAGGAGGTGAAGGACGCCGGTCCCGCGCCGGTGGTGATCTGCGGGTTCGGGCGCTTCGGCCAGATCGTCGGCCGCATCCTGCGGGCGCGCGGGATCGACTTCAACGCTCTGGATTCCGAGCCCGAGGTGATCGCGACGCTCGGCCGCTTCGGCCAGAAGATCTACTACGGCGACGCCACCCGGCTCGACTTGCTCCGCGCCGCGGGCGTCGAGACCGCCAAGGTTCTGGTGATCGCCCTGCCGGACTCCGAGTCCTCCGTCGCTGTGGCGCGGCTGGCGCGGCTCCACTTCCCGAACGTGAAGGTGATGGCCCGCGTCCGCGATCGCCAGCACGCCTACCTGATGATGGACGAGGGGGCCGAGGTGATCGTGCGGGAGATGTTCTTCTCCAGCATCCGCCTGGCCGAGCAGACGCTCGTCGCGCTCGGCCTGTCCGACGAAGAGGCCAAGCGCGTGGCCCACACCTTCCGCGAGCACGACGAGCAGATGCTGGTCGACGCGCACGCCTTCTACGAGGACGAGGCCAAGCTGGTGCAGAACGCCCAGCAGCGCGCCGAAGAGCTCCGCAACATCCTGGAGGCCGACCGCCAGACCTGACCGCACCGGGATGGACGGCGCGCCCGCCCGGCGCTACGCCGCCCGTGATCCGCCCCCGCAGAAGGTCGCGCATGAGCCGCAAGGTCTACCCGGACGCCCGGTCCGCCCTCGATGGCCTGCTCCATGACGGCATGACGATCATGTCCGGCGGCTTCGGCCTCTGCGGCAACCCGGAGAACCTGATCGACGGCGTTCTGGCGTCGGGCGTGAAGGGCCTGACCGTCATCTCCAACAACTGCGGCGCCGACGAGCGGGGGCTGTGGGTGCTCCTGAACGCCGGGCAGATCGTGAAGATGGTCTCCAGCTACGTGGGCGAGAACAAGCTGTTCGCCGACCTCTACCTCTCGGGCAAGCTGGAGCTGGAGCTGAACCCGCAGGGGACGCTGGCCGAGCGCATCCGGGCGGGGGGAGCCGGCATCCCCGCCTTCTTCACCAAGACCGGCGTCGGCACGGTGGTGGCCGAGGGCAAGCCCACGCAGGAGTTCGACGGCGAGACCTATGTCATGGAGCGCTGGCTGCGCGCCGACCTCTCCATCGTCAAGGCGTGGAAGGCCGACACCGAGGGCAACCTGATCTACCGGAAGACCGCGCGGAACTTCAATCCGATGATGGCCACCGCCGGCAAGGCGTGCGTGGCCGAGGTGGAGGAGATCGTCGAGGCCGGCGAACTCGACCCCGACGCGATCCACACGCCGGGCGTCTACGTCGACCGGCTGATCCAGAGCCGCGACCTGAAGAAGTGGATCGAGCAGCGCACCGTGCGCCAGCGGCCCGAAGCGGCACCGGCTGCCGTCGGCTCGGAGGTCTGAGATGCCCTGGACCCGCGACCAGATGGCCGCCCGCGCGGCCAAGGAGCTGCGTGACGGCTTCTACGTCAACCTCGGCATCGGCATTCCGACGCTGGTGGCCAACTATGTGCCGCAGGGCATGACGGTGACGCTGCAGAGCGAGAACGGCATGCTCGGCATCGGCCCCTTCCCCTACGACGACGAGGTCGACCCCGACCTGATCAACGCGGGCAAGCAGACGGT
>JASLDZ010000389.1 GCA_030151985.1 Caulobacteraceae bacterium
CGACATCGCGGCGCTGCTGGCCAACCTCTCCGCTCTCAGCCTGACCCATACGCGCCGGTCCGAGGAGCAGGTCGCGATGGACCAGTTCTCGACCCCGCCGGAGCTGGGCTGCCTCGCGGCCCTCGCCGCCCAGGTGCGCGCGGGCGACCGAGTGCTCGAGCCCTCCGCCGGCACCGGCCTTCTCGCCATCCTGGCCGAGGCGTGCGGCGCTGAGCTAACGCTGAACGAGCGCGCCGCCGGCCGGGCCGCCTTGCTGGAGGGGCTCTTCCCGCTCGCGGCCCGTAGTCAGCAGGACGCCGTCCATCTGGCCGACACCCTCAAGACCTCGGGTATGTTCCACGTCGCCTTGGTAAACCCGCCGTTCCAGGCGCTGGAAGCGCACCTGAACGCCGCGCTCGACACCCTGGCCGACGGCGGGCGGCTCGCGGCGATAGTGCCAGAGCGTCTGTTCGCCGAACCCGAGGCGATGCGGGCGCTGACCGCGCGGGGCCGGGTTGTCATGCGCCTGCGCTTCCCCCAACGCGCCTACGCCAAGCACGGCACATCCGTGGCGACCGGCCTGATTGTGGTCGACCGTGATGGTGAGACCGGCACGCTACCCGCGGTGATATACGCCGAGACCTTGGCCGACGCGGCCAAGGCCGCGTCGGAGGTGATCGCCCGGCCGTCCGCCCAGAGCCGCCAGTTCCGCAGCGTTGACCGTGCGGCCGTCCTGGTCCCCAAGGCCCGCGCCCTGGCGGCGCCCTCCGGCAGGCTGGCCTTCCTCGCTAGCGCCGCGCCAATCGCCTATGAAAGTTGCGCCTGGTTGGGCGAAGGGCACGACGTCGGCCTCTACCAGGCCTACAGCCTGGGCCGCGTGCGGTTTGCGGCGAGTTCGGCCCACCCCTCCCCGCTTGTCGAATCCGGTCCGATGGCCTCGGTGGCGCCGCCGGGGCCGACCTATCGGCCCGTCCTGCCCGCGGACACCGCCGAGCGGATCTCGGACGCCCAGATGGAGACGGTCATCTATGCCGGCGAGGCCCATGCCCAGGTCCTGCCCGGGTCCTGGGTGCTGGGAGAGGCGCTGCACCAAGTGGTGCTCTGCGCCGACGACCACGCCGGAGCGGTCCGCTTCCGTAAGGGTTTCTTCCTCGGTGACGGCACTGGCTGTGGCAAGGGTCGGGAAATCGCCGGGGTCATCGCCGATAACATCGCCCAAGGTCGCACGCGGGCGGTGTGGCTGTCGAAGAACGACGCCCTGTTGGAAGACGCGCGCCGCGACTGGGGCGCGATCGGCGGGACCGCGGCCGACATCACCCCGCAATCAGCCTGGAAGCAGGCGGACGCGATTCGCATGGACAAGGGCGTTCTCTACACGACCTACGCCACACTGCGGCAGCCGGCGCGCGGCGACCGCCCCTCACGGCTGGACCAGGTTGTCGCGTGGCTCGGCGCCGACTTCGATGGCGTGATTGTCTTCGACGAGGCCCACGCTATGGCGAATGCCGCCGGCGGCGGCAAAAGTGCGCGCGGGACCAAAAGGCCGTCCCAACAGGGGATGGCTGGGCTCGCTCTGCAGAACCGCCTGCCCAGCGCCCGGATCCTGTACGTCTCGGCCACAGGAGCGACCACGCCGGAAAACCTGGCCTATGCGGCCCGGCTGGGCCTCTGGGGCGGGCCGGAGGCGCCGTTCCCCACCCGCGACGCCTTTATGGACGCGGTCGAGACCGGCGGGGTCGCGGTGATGGAGCTGATCGCCCGGGAGCTGAAAGCCATGGGCCTCTACATCGCCCGCTCGCTGTCGTTCGAGGGAGTGGAGTACGACGCCCTGCGCCATCCACTGACGGCCGAAGACGTCGAGATCTGGGACGCCTGGGCCGATGCCTACCAACTAATCCATCGCAACCTGCGCGCGGCGCTGGACGCGGTCGGGATCAGCGAGGACGGCAAGCCCCGCTCGGGCCAGGCCGCCTCGGCCGTGATGTCGGCCTTCGAGGGCGCCAAGCTGCGCTTCTTCGGCCACCTGCTGTCCGGGCTGAAGGCGCCTTCCCTCGTGGCCTCGATCCGGGGAGACCTAGCGGCGGGCCACTCGGCCGTCGTCCAGGTCGTGTCGACCAATGAGGCGGTGATGGAGCGCCGCCTGGCGGAGATCCCGCCTGAGGAGTGGAACAACCTCGCCGTCGACCTGACGCCGAAGGACCAGGTGCTCGACTACCTGATGGGCGCCTTCCCGGTGATGGCGATGGACGCAGTCGAGGACGAGGACGGCGGAGTGACCCTGGTCCCCGTGGTCGACGCCGATGGACAGCCCGTGGTCAGCCAGGAGGCGCTGCGCCTGCGCGACGAACTGGTCACCCACCTCGCCTGCCTGCCCGCCGTTCCTGGCGTCCTGGACGCGGTGCTTGAGGCGCTTGGGACCGAGCAGGTCGCCGAGATCACCGGCCGAGCCCGCCGGGTGATCACCCGAGGCGGCCGGCGCGTGGTGGAACGGCGCAGCGCTTCGGCTGCGAAGGCCGAGACCGACGCCTTCATGTCGGGCAAGAAGCGCGTGCTGGTGTTTTCCGACGCCGGCGGCACCGGGCGCAGCTATCACGCCGATCTCGCCGCCCAGAACCAGCAGCGCCGGGTCCACTACCTGGTGGAGCCCGGCTGGCGAGCGGACGCCGCCATCCAGGGGCTTGGCCGGTCGCACCGGACCAACCAAGCCTGCGCGCCGCTGTTCAGGCCAGTGACGACCGACATCCACGGCGAGAAGCGCTTTCTTTCGACCATCGCCCGCCGACTCGACAGCCTGGGCGCCCTGACCCGGGGCGAGCGCCGGACGGCGGGTAACGGCCTCCTCCGCGCGGAGGACAACCTGGAAAGCCCGTGGGCGCACCGCGCCCTTCAGGCCTTCTACGTCGAGCTGCACTTCGGCAACGTCGAGGCCATGGACCGCGAAACCTTTGAGGCCAAGACCGGCCTGCGTCTGCTCGATGGCGAGGGGAACCTTAAGGCGTCCGACGACATGCCGCCGATGAACACCTTCCTGAACCGCCTCCTGGCCCTCCGGATCGCCGACCAGAACGCGCTGTTCGCGGCCTTCGACCAGATCCTGACCTCGATCCTGGAGCGCGCCGCGCAGTCGGGCCTTCTGGACCGGGGCATGGAGGACATCATCGCCGACGACGTGGCGATCCTGCATGAGGAGGTGGTGCGCACCGACGCGGTG
>JASLDZ010000049.1 GCA_030151985.1 Caulobacteraceae bacterium
CGCTCGCCGCCTTCGCCCTCGCCTCGGGCGTGCTGCTCGCGCTGTCGGCCTGCGCCACCACGCCCCCGGAGCGCCGCGTGCGGGCGGAGTTCACCTGCGAGGACGGCCGCCAGCTGCACGTCACCTTCCTGCCCGACACCCGCGCCGCGGTGCTGCACGTGCAGGAGCGCGACGTGCCCATGACCGCCGAACCCGACGCGCCGGGCCGCGCCTTCACCGGCGGGGGCTACGAGATGCACGGCGTGGGCGACACCATCACCTTCACCTCGCCGCCCTCCACGCGCTGCACCGAGACGCGCTGAAGGCGCGGCGACCCGGCGGCCTGGCGACGCGTCAAGCGAAGGCGGCGAGCCGCGCGTCCAGCCGGTCGCGCACGGCCGACCACTCCGAGGCGAGCACCGAATAGGTCGCGGTGTCGCGCACGCGGCCGGTCCACACCACCCTGTCCTGGCGCAGCACGCCCTCGAACGTCGCGCCGAGCTTCAGCACGGCGGCCCGGCTGCGGGCGTTCAGCGCGTCCACGCGGAAGGCGACCCGCCGCGCGCCCGCCTCGAACGCGTGCCCCAGCATCAGCCGCTTGGCCTGCGGGTTGGCCGCGCCGCCGCGCGCCGCCGGATGCAGGTAGGTGCCGCCGATCTCCACCACCGCGTTCTCGACGTCGGGCGCGATGAAGCAGGTGACGCCGACGCAGGCCCCTTGCGCCATCACGGCGAACGGCAGCCAGCGCCCGGCCGCCGCGTCGGCGGCGACCCGCGTCCACCAGACGTCGAAGCCGGCGCCGCTCATGTCGACGGGATAGAGCGGCCAGATGTCGGGATCGGCGTCGGCGGCGGCCCGCAGGGCGTCCGCGTGCCCCTCCGCCAGCGGCTCGAGCCGGGCGTGGCGCCCCTCCAGCACGCAGGGCGCGAGGCGCATGGGCGCGGGCATCTCTTGCAAGCGTCTTTCTCCCCGAACTTGGGAGCCTTGGCGCCCGCGCGGCGTCCCGGCAAGATGATCGCCGATAACCAGACCGCACGCACGCCCGGGGAGGGCGGACCCATGGACTTCACCTACAGCGCCACGCAACGCGAGTGGATCGACCGCATCTCCAGCTTCATGGAGCGCGAGGTCATCCCCGCCGTCCCCGTCTACGAGGCGCAGCACGAGACGGGCGAGCGCTGGAAGGTGATCCCGGTGGTCGAGGAGCTGAAGGCCAAGGCCAAGGCCGAGGGCCTTTGGAACATGTTCATGCCGCCCCACTCGGGCCAGCAGCACGTGGACGACACCTTCGAGTTCGAGGGGGTGCAGCTGACGAACCTGGAATACTCCACCATCGCCGAGCTGATGGGCCGGGTGGGCTTCGCGTCGGAGGTGTTCAACTGCTCCGCGCCCGACACCGGGAACATGGAGGTGCTGATGCGCTACGGCACGCTCCACCAGAAGGAGCGGTGGCTGCGGCCCCTGATGCACGGCGAGATCCGCTCCGCCTTCCTGATGACCGAGCCGGCGGTCGCCTCTTCGGACGCCACCAACATCGAGACCCGCATCGAGCGTGACGGCGACGACTACGTCATCAACGGCCGCAAGTGGTGGTCGTCGGGCGTGGGCGACCCGCGCTGCAAGGTGGCGATCGTGATGGGCAAGACCGATCCCAACGCCTCGCCGCATAGCCAGCAGAGCCAGGTGCTGGTGCCGCTCGACAGCCCCGGCGTGAACGTCATCCGCATGCTGCCGGTCTTCGGCTACGACGACGCCCCGCACGGCCACGCCGAGGTCGAGCTGAAGGACGTGCGCGTGCCGGTCGAGGAGGGGCTGATCCTGGGCGAGGGGCGCGGCTTCGAGATCGCACAGGGGCGCCTCGGCCCGGGCCGCATCCACCACTGCATGCGCAGCATCGGAGCTGCGGAGGTGGCGCTGGAGAAGATGGTCAAGCGGCTGCAGTCGCGCGTCGCCTTCGGCAAGCCGATCGCCGCCCACTCGGTGTGGGAGCAGCGGGTCGCCGCCGCTCGCATCGACATCGAGATGACGCGGCTCCTCTGCCTCAAGGCGGCCGACATGATGGACCGGGCCGGCAACAAGAGCGCTCGGCTGGAGATCGCCATGATCAAGGTGCAGGCGCCCAACATGGCGCTGCGCATCATCGACGACGCCATCCAGGCCTTCGGCGGCGCGGGCGTCACCACCGATCCGGGCCTCGCGCGGATGTACGCCGGCCAGCGCACCTTGCGCTTGGCGGACGGCCCCGACGAGGTGCACAACCGCACCATCGCGCGGATGGAGTTCGGCAAGTACGGGGATCGCGGAACCCGCGACCGCCACGAGGCCGAACAGCGCCTGCAGGTGGCGGGGATCCGCTAGCGCAAGGGAGAGCGAGCCATGGCCAAGGGTCAGCAGCGCAAGACCAAGGAAGCGCGCAAGCCGAAGGCCGAAAAGCCCAAGGTGATCGCCGCCAAGCCCTCGACCAAGGGCACGGCGAAGCCGGCGGATTGAGGGCGCCCGCTCCCTTCCGTCTCCCCCGGGCTTGACCCGGGGGTCGAGCGTTCGGAGCCGCGCGGTCTGACGACCGCGTCAGCGGTCGGGGCGCACGACGCTCGGCCCCCCGATCAAGTCGGGGGGAAACGGAAGCTGGGGATGGGGGTCAGAACTCCGCCGGCGCGTCCGCCACGCCCGCCGCCTTGGGCGGACGCTTCAGCGCGGCCCTGATCTCGCCCGGCGTCACCGCTCGGAACAGCGGCAGGAGGAGCGCGTAGAGCACGCCCCCCGCGATCACCGCGACGCCCACCGCCAGCTCCTTCTTCCCGAACAGCGCCCCCTGCAGCCACGGCCGCGCCCACGACAGCGCCGCCATCGCCGCGCCCATGATCACCGCGCACAGCGCGATCCGCATCAGCCGCCGCACCGCGGGGGCGCTCGGTCGGTACCAGCCCCGCACCCACAGCGCTCGGGTCATCTGCGCGACGTTCAGCCAGGCCGCGACGCTGGTCGCCGCCGCGATCCCCTCGATCCCCTGGCTCGGGCCATGGCCGGTGCGGTGGAGGAAGGTGAAGAAGGCGACGCCCAGGACGATGTTGGTGCCCACCGAGATCAGCGCGAAGCGCATGGGGCTCCGCGTGTCCTGCCGGGCGAAGAAGGCTTGGGTCAGGATGCGGTTGAGCACGAAGGCGGGCGTGCCCCAGCCGTACTGCTGCAGGGCGGCGGCGGTGGCGTGGGCGTCCACGCTCAGGAACTCGCCGCGGGTGAACAGCCCGTCGATCAGGAAGAAGGGCATGGAGAACAGCGCCGCCGCCGCCGGTAGCGAGAAGGCGAGGCTTAAGGCCATCGCCTCGTCCATCGCCGTCTGCGCGCCCGCCTCGTCCTTGCCGTGGATCGACAGCGACAGGCGCGGCAGGAGCGCGACCCCGATCGCCACCCCCACCAGCCCCAGCGGCAGCATGTAGAGCCGGTCGGCCACCGCCAGCCACGAGCGCGCGCCGTTCACCTGGCTGGCCAGGAAGCCCGAGATGAAGATGTTGATCTGGGTGGCGCTCGCCGCGATCGACCCCGGCACCGCCAGGAGCACCAGCGCCTTCACCGCCGGCGTCAGGCGGGGCAGCGAGAACCCAACGTGCGCGCCCGTGCGCTTCACCCCCCACATGAGGAGCGCCGCCTGCGCTATCCCTGACGCGATCACCCCCCAGCTGGCCCAGGTCGCCGCCTGCACCGCCCCGTGCTGCGGCCACATGAAGGCGAGCATGATCACGTTCATCAGCGTCGGGGCAAAGGCCGAGAAGATGAACCGTCCCCTCGCCTGCAGCACCCCCGAAAGGTGCGCATAGATCGCCATGCACGGCAGGTAGGGCATGGAGATCTGCGTCAGCGTCACCGCCAGCTTGAACTTGACCGGGTCCTTCGCGTAGCCGGGGTTGATCACGTACATCAGCCACGGCATCGCCAGGCAGCAGACCAGCGTGATCAGGATGGTCGCGGCCGCCAGCACCGCCATGGCGTCGGCGGCTAGCTCGTCCGCCTTCTTCTCTCCGTCAGACGCGAGGCTGCGGGCGTAGGCGGGCACGAAGGCGGTGGCGAAGGCCCCCTCGGCGAAGATGCGCCGGAACAGGTTCGGGAACGCCATCATGGTGTTGTAGGCGTCGCCCGCCGCCGTCGCCGACGCCCCGATCCGCGCCGAGACCACGAGGTCGCGCAGGAAGCCCATGAACCGGCTGACCATGGTCAGCCCGCTGTAGATGGCGCTGGAGCGGAACATGCCGCCGCGCCGGGCCTGCAGCGGCGCGTTCAGGACGGTGGCGCTGACCGGCCCGGTCGCGCTCTCGACCGAGGCCTGGGCGATGGGGTCGTCCGCCGCCGGCGCGTCGAGGCCCGGCCCGTCGGGGGGCGGCGAGGTCGGGCCGGTGACGGTCATGCGACGTCGGCCCTATCGGCGCGGGTTGCGCCGGTCAATGACGCGGACGCCGCGGCGGTCTAAGCACGCGCCATGGCCCTGACCCTCGAACCCGGCGCCCGCCTCGTCGTCGCCACCCACAACCCCGGCAAGCTGCCGGAGATCGCCGCCCTGCTGGACGGCCGCTTCGACCTGGTCTCCGCGGGCGAGCTGGGCCTGCCCGAGCCCGAGGAGACCGAGGCCACCTTCGTGGGCAACGCGGTGCTCAAGGCGCGGACCGCCGCCGAGCTGAGCGGCCTGCCCGCCATCGCCGACGACTCCGGCTTTTCCGTCGGCGCGCTGGGCGGGGCGCCGGGCGTCTATTCCGCGCGCTGGGCGGGGCCGGGCAAGGACTTCGCCGCCGCCATGGCGCGGGTGCGCCGCGAGATGGAGGCGGGCCACTCCGACGACGACCACGCCTGGTTCACCGCCGCGCTCGCCGTGGCGTGGCCGCAGGGGCCGGTGGTTGCGGTGGAAGGCCGCGTCGAGGGCCGCGTCGTATTCCCGCCGCGCGGGACGAAGGGCTTCGGCTACGACCCGATCTTCGAGCCGGAGGGGGGCGCGCTGACCTTCGGGGAGATGGAGCCCGACGCCAAGCACGCCGTCAGCCACCGCGCCCGCGCCTTCGCCAAGCTCAAGGCCGCGCTCTGGTGAGCGCAGGGCCGCCGCCGCTCGCGGTCTACATCCACTGGCCGTACTGCGCGCGCATCTGCCCCTACTGCGACTTCAACGTCGTGCGCGACCGCGGGCGGCGGGAGGAGCAGGCGGCGCTCGCCCGCGCCATCGCGGACGACCTGCGCGGGCAGGCGGCGCTGACGGGTGAGCGGACGCTGGTGTCGATCTACTTCGGCGGCGGCACCCCCTCGCTGATGGACCCGGCGTGGGCGGCGGAGCTGGTCGCGCTCGCCCGCTCGCTGTGGACGCCCGCCCCCGACCTCGAGGTGACGCTGGAGGCCAACCCCACCGACGCCGAGGCCGACCGCTTCGCCGCCTTCGCCGCCGCCGGGGTGGAGCGGCTGTCGCTGGGCGTGCAGGCGCTGGACGACGCCAGCCTCGCCTTCCTGGGCCGCAACCACGACGCGGCGGCCGCGATCCGCGCCGCGCGGGCGGGGGCGGCCGCCTTCCCGCGCCTGTCGCTCGACCTGATCTACGCCCTGCCGGGGCAGACGGCGGCGGCGTGGACCGACACGCTGCGCCGCGCGATCGACCTCGGGAGCGAGCACCTGTCGCCCTACCAGCTCACCCTGGAGCCCGGCACGCCCTTCGACCGCGCGGTCCGCCGAGGCCGCTTCGCCCCCGCCGATCCCGAGCTCGCCGCTGTCCTCTACGAGACCACGCAGGCGGTGCTAGAGGGGGGGGGCTTCCACGCTTACGAGGTCTCGAACCATGCGCGGGGGCAGGCGGGCCGGTCGCGGCACAACCTCGCCTACTGGCGCGGGCACGACTACGTGGGCGCGGGGCCGGGCGCGCATGGCCGTTTGACCCTCGCGCAGGGGCGCACCGCCACCCGCACGCACGCCGGGATCGCCGACTACATCGGCGCCGTGGCGGAGGCAGGCGTAGGCTTCGTCGAACGCGAGGCCTTCTCGCATCGCACCGCGGCCGAGGAGCGGCTGCTCATGGGCCTGCGCACCGACGAGGGCGTCGCCTTCGCGGAGGTCTCGCCGCTCGGCCTGACCCCCGTGAGCCCGCGCGTGCGCGACATGGCGGAGGAGGGGTTCCTCGCTCGCCGCACCGACCGCCTGGTCGCCACGGCGAAAGGCCGTCTGTTGCTGGACGCCATGACCGCGCGGCTAGCGGGGTAGCTGAAAGCGATCGCCTATCCGCTCATCCCGGCGAAGGCCGGGACCCAGTTGCGGGAGCGATGATGCGGGAACTCGCCACCTCGAACGCGGAGCGCGGGACGTCGGTCGGCACTGGGTCCCGGCCTTCGCCGGGATGAGCGGAGAAATGGAAGCCTTGGCGGGCTACACCCCCAATGCGTCGAGGTAGGCCTGCGCCGCCGGCCGTACCGCGAAGTCCTGCGCACGGGCGAGGCCCGCGGCGGGGTCGGGCGGAGCGGCGAGCGTCTCCAGCATGGCGCGGGCCAGGGCCTCCGCGTCGCCCACCGGCGTCAGGAGGCCCAGCTTCCCCCCCTGCAGGATCTCGTCCGGCCCGCTGGGGCAGTCGGTGGAGACCACGGGCGCGCCGCAGGCCAGCGCCTCGATCAGCACCGTCGGCAGGCCCTCCCAGCGCGAGCTCAGCACGAAGGCGCCCGCGCGCGACAGGTAGGCGAAGGGGTTGGCCGCGAAGCCGGGGAGGGCGACGTCGCCCGCCACGCCGAGGTCGGCGGCCAGAGCCTCCAGCGCGCCCCGCTCCTCGCCCTCGCCCAGGATCAGCAGCCGCGCCGGGCGCACGGCGCGCACGGCCGCGAAGGCGCGCAGCAGGGTGGCGAAATCCTTCTGCGGGTGCAGGCGGCCGATGCCCAGCAGCACGGGCGGCTGGCCGGGCGCGAACCAGGGGTGGTCCAGCGGGGCCGAGGCGCGCGCGGGCAGGCCCTCGTCGACGACGGGGTTGTAGAGGGTGCGGATCTTGCCCGGCGGCAGGCCGGTCAGCGCCTGGAGGTCGTCGGCCATGCCCTGGCTGACGCAGGCGACCACGTCGGCGAAGCGGTAGCCGAGGGGCGCGAGGCGATAGGCCAGCTTGGCGGCCGGCCGCTTCGCCTGGGCGATCTTCTGGCTCATGGTGTTGTGCTCCACCACCATCAGCCGACCCTTGAAGCCCGCGAGCTTCGCCGCCGCGATGGTCGCCAGGTTCACGTGCGTCATGGTCGAGAGGACCGCACGGGGGCGGCGGTCCCGCAGCCGGCGCGCCAGGCGGCCGACGCCGGTGGCGACGCGAGGCGCGTCCAGGCTCTCCACCGGCACGCGGCCGGAGAGGTCGGCGGCGTAGACGTTCTCGTCCTGGAAGGTGGTGATCTCCACCCCGCGGCCGAGGTCGGCCATGGCCTCGGCCAGGCGCACGGTCACCCGCTCGGCGCCGCCGCCGCGCAGGTCGTGCATCACGATCAGGACGTCGGGGGGCGGGCGGGGGCCGGCGGGTGCGGTCATGGGGGCTCCACGCGGACGGGGAGCGGTCCGGGCGGGCCGCTCTTGGCGGGTTCGCGCGCGCGCCGCAAGCGGGCGCCCGAAACGAAGAGGGCCCCGCCTTGCGGCGGGGCCCTCGACGTCGTGGAGGCGTCGGTGACGCTTAGACGATGTAGTCACTGAGCGGGTGGCTCGTGCCGCCGCCGTCGAACTGCACGTACTCGATGTTCTGGATCTTGTCGTGCTCGCCCGTGACGGTGTTGTCCGCCTCGTACACGCCCGCCGCCAGCTTGGTGAAGGTGAAGTCCGTGTCGTGGCCCAGGAACACCAGCGTGTCGCCGGTGCCGCCCTTGCCGTCGATCAGGTTGTTGCCGGCGCCGGCGAAGAAGAAGTCGTCGCCCGCGCCGCCCCACAGGGTGTCGTTCCCGGCGCCCGCGTGGATGGTGTCGCCGTAGTTGGACGCCTCGTAGTTCAGCACTTCGAAGCCCGAGATCGTCGTCCCGCCGGGCGAGGTCGTCGCCGCCGTGATGTCGATCGAGGTCGCCGAAGTGAACAGGGTGGCGTTGTAGAACAGCGTGTCGGTGCCGGCGCCGCCGTCGATGGTGGCGTCGGGCTGCTGGTCGGGGCCGCTGTAGACGATCACGGTGTCGTTGCCGTTGCCGCCGAACAGGTGGTCGCCGCCGACGCCGCCTTCCAGCGTGTCGTTGCCGTCGCCGCCGTAGAGCGTGTCGTTGCCCTTGTTGCCGATCAGGTGGTCGTCGCCCTGGCCGCCGCGGATGGTGTCACCGAACTCGGAGCCGGTGATCTGGGCGCCGAGGAAGCCGCCGTGGCCGTCCGACACGTCGGTGACGTAGATCTGGTGGCCCATGGTGTAGGCCGGCGTGGAGCCGCCGCCCGCCCAGGTGACCGTCTGCGGGTCGCCGTCGTGGCTGAAGGTGATCGGGCCGAGACCGGCGTTGACCCAGATCTGCTCGACGTTGGTGATGTCGCCGACGTGGCCGGCGGCGTCGTAGCCGTTCAGGCCGGTGATGTAGAGCTTGTCGATGACGTTGTAGTTCACCGAACCGTCGCTGTTGTAGTCGGTGCCGCCGTTGATGTGCTGCACGTAGCCGTCGATCGAGATGGTGTCGGCGCCGGTGCCGCCGTCGAGCGTGACGTCGCCGTTGTGGCCGTAGATGTAGTCGGCGCCGCCGCCGCCGTAGAGCGAGTTCGCGCCGCCGCCGCCGTCGAGCCGGTCGGCGTAGGCGCCGCCGATGATCGAGTCGTTGCCCGAGCCGCCGTAGAAGAACAGTTCCTCGATGCTGCTGAGGAAGGTGTGGTGGTCGCCGATGTCGTAGACGTGGTTGGCGTCGGTGGTCGCCGCTTCGTTCGACAGGTCGATGACGAAGTTGGCCGTCGAGTTCTGCAGGCGCAGGTCGGCGATGTCGACGCCGGAGCCGCCGAAGAGCACGTCGTTGCCGTCGGAGATGATCCGGTCGTTGCCGTCGCCGCCGAAGGCCACGTCGTTGCCGGTCGGGCCGACGCCCGTGCTGATCATGTTGATGACGTCGTTTCCGGACGTGCCGGTGAACGTGTCGTCGCCCGTGGTGCCGGCGGGCGTGCCGTTAATGGTGCTAGGCATTTGGTGTCCCCTAGGCGCAGTTCGGGCGCCTGACCTCAGGATGAGGCCATTAATCTCCGGCTAACCCTAGTGCAAGCCCCAAACGCCAGAAGTCGCTCAAGTTTCCATGGCGAAACCAAGATGTCGCACGGCGATGGGATGGGTCAGGCGTCGCCGGTTAGGTTAAGGGCTCGCGCTTGCACCTGATAGGAAAAGAGATTTTGACGAAGTTCGCCCCACGGGCGACTCGGGCCGCGATCTCTGGCGGCCGCCTCATCTTCACTGGAGCCGCGCTTTTCGGTCTAGGCGGGCTTCTCGGGCGCTGGAGCCCAGCATTTGACGTATTGTCGCAGCTCGCCCCAGTGTTCGCCGCGCTGGGCGCGCTCGGGGCGACGCTCGCCTTATGCGAGCGCCAGGACAACCGCAAGAGGAACGTCGCCATAGCCGTCGCCGCGGTGGCCGGGTGTGCCCTGATGGCCGCACCCGAAGTCGCGTCACGGGTTGCGCCGGCGGGAGGGCCGCCCCTGTCCCGGCCGGGCGCGCCGCTGCGCGTGGTCGAGATCAACCTCTGGCGCCTGAACGGGGCCCCCGACGCGACGCTCCGAACGCTGGACGGGCTGCGGCCCGACGTCTTGCTGATTTCTGAACCTACGCTGAAGGCATGGGCGCTCTACAAGAGTTTGCGACTGAAATATCCCTTCCATTCTGATTGTTTCCGTCAGCCCGGCTGCGAGGTTGCGATCCTTTCAAGGACGCCGGTCCTCTCGGGGGGCGTGTGGTGGCCGGCGGCGGACAACCCCACGGGCCGGCGCGCCGGGGCCGCCTTCGCCCGGATCCGAACGCCCGACGGCGGCGAGGCCACGGTGGTCGCCACCCGCGTCACCTGGCCCTTCCCGCCCGAGGCGCAGGCGCGCCAGAGCACGGAGCTCGCGGGCTTCCTGCGCCGGTTCGACCCGTCCACGACCATTGTCGGGGGAGACTTCAACACCGCCCCCTGGTCCTTCGAGATGCGGCGGCAGGACGCCGCCTTCCGGCCGCTCCAGCGGCGGACGCGGGCGCTTCCCACTTATCCGGCGCGGTTCAGCTGGGACGTCGGGCCGTTACTGCGCGCGCCGCTTCCCGTCCCGTTCCTGCCGATCGACCACGTCTACGCCGGGCCGGCCTGGCGCACGGTGGAGGTCCGCCGCGGCCCGCGCACGGGATCGGACCACTATCCGGTCCTGGTCGTGCTCCAGCGCGAGCGGCCCGCCGTCACGGCCGCTCCTTCTTCTTCAGGAGCGTCGTCGGCCGGCGCGTCTCGGCCGTCTTGAACAGCGAATAGGTGCGGTTCACGTAGTTGGCGACCGCGCCCATGCCCCGGCTGTACTCGCGAAGCTCGGGCGTCATCTCGGCCTCGAACAGCCGGACCGGGCGCGAGGGGTCGTGCGTCTCGAAGCGGACGTTGAACCAGGGCTCGCCGCGCTTCAGCTCCAGCGGCTTCTTCGGCTCGAACCACTCCATCGCCCACATCATCTGGCGCGGCCACACGTGGATGGGCAGGCGCCCCCCGATCAGCACGCCAGGCCAGGGGTCGGGGCGGTAGTGGGTGATGGGCGGCAGCTGCTGCATCCACACCGGCTCGTCGGCGAGGAAGACGTAAGGGGTGATGAACTGGATCACCGGCCGGTCGGGGTGGCGCCACTCGCGCCGGTTCACCACCGCCAGCATCTGGTTCAGGTGCTTGCCGCGGATGGTCGACTGGTCGCCCTCCAGGTTGACCAGCACCGGCTGGCCCTTGTCGTCCAGCTTGAAGCCGAGCTTGCAGTCGATGGGGCAGGGCACCTCGAACATCTTGGCTTCGTGGTCGAGCACGGCGGGGCAGTAGCTCACCGCCTTGGCGTGGGCGGGAGGCGGTTCGGTGCGCGAGAGCCGGCGCGGCGCCTCCCAGATGAAGCCCGCCTTGTCGGTGTCGAGCAGCCAGCCGACCTCCACTGCGCGCGGCTTGGCGTCGGCCGACGGCTCGGGGCGCAGGAACCGCTTGAGGTTGGAGCTCGTGCCGGAGGGCCGGGCGGGGAGGGAACGGCGCATCAGGCGGCCTCGACCGCCGACGATCCCCCGGCGGCCGCGACGGCCTCGGGCGTCAGCGCGTGCTGGTTCTCCTCGCGCACCTTCGCCGCCGCCTCGTCGTAGAGGAACGGCAGGAAGGCGTAGCGAAGACCCCGCGTCACCGGGCGCGCCTCGTGCAGCAGGCCGCAGGCGAACACCACCGCGCCCCCCGTCGGCGGCTTGTAGGTGCGGGGCCCGTACTCGGGGAAGCACAGCTCGCCGCCCTCGTAGGCGTCGCTGTTCAGGTTCAGCGTCACCGCCAGCTTGCGGTGGGCGGTGCCGAGCGTGGTGTTGTCGCGGTGGGCGCGGAAGAAGCCCTGCTCCTTGGCGTCGTAGCAGGCGACCAGGTAGCGCTCGAGCCGGGTCGGCTTCCAGCCGTAGGCGCGCTCGATCATCGGCAAGAGGCGCAGCGTCAGCCGCGAGCGGGCCATGGCGGCCAGCGGCGTGTCGGCGATGTCCACGTCCAGCCGGCGCTTGAAGGTGGGGTCCTGCACGCCGACGGTCTTGTCGCCCATCTGTCGCATGAAGCCCGAGGTCTGCCCGCCCGTCGCCTCGTAGCGGGCGATCAGCTCGCGGCAGAACTCGGGTTCGAACACGCGCGGGACCATCAGCACGGGGGCGAAGCCGGGCTCCTGCGGGGCGGCGCTGTCGAGCAGGGTGCGCAGCGTCTCCAGCACCTGCGGCACGCGGTCGATCGTCTCGGTCGCCACCACCCGCAGCGTGGGGTCGAGCAGGAACACCATGGGACGATAGAGGCCCTTGTCGTCCATCACCCCATAGAGGCGGCTCACCGCGTGGTCGTGGTCGTGGAAGTGGCGCACGCCCGGCAGCAGCGGGGCCAGCCCGCGCTCCGTCTGGTCCGCCGGGTCGACCGAGACGCCGAAGAAGCAGGCGCGCGCGTCGTCGAACAGCTCGCGCGCGGCGAGCGCCTGCGCCAGCGCCACCCGCGTCGGCTCGGGCCCCAGCGTGCCGAAGAACAGCAGCACCACCCAGCGTCCGCCGACGGTGTCGAAGTTGAACCGCGGCGTGGCGTCGGTCCGCGCGGCGAACCAGGGGGCGGGCTGTCCGAAGAGCGGCGGGGAGGGATCGGGCATGGGCCAGGCTCGCAATCCCGGGGAACGGCCCGGGCCGGGACGGCGCGGCCGCCCGCGCGCCCCGGCCCTGCACATGCGGCGCCGCAAGGGGAGCCGCCACGCTTCCGATCGCCGCAGGCCGCCCCTCGCGAGCCGGGTCGCGTCCGCCTATGCTCAGCGCCATGCCCGACGACGCCGTCCTCCCGCCCGCCGACGCCCTGATCGAAGCCCAGGCGGACGCCGCGCCCCCCGCCACGCCCCCGGCCGACCCCGCCGAGCCGATGCGCCTCTACCTGGTCGACGGCTCGGGCTACATCTTCCGCGCCTTCCACGCGCTCCCCCCGCTCTCGCGCAAGTCGGACGGGCTGCCGGTGGGCGCGGTCTCGGGCTTCTGCAACATGCTGTGGAAGTTCCTGGCCGACATGCGCTCAGGCGACCACGACCTGAAGGGTCCCACCCACCTGGCCGTCGTGTTCGACAAGAGCGAGCACACGTTCCGCAACCAGCTCTACGACCAGTACAAGGCCCACCGCCCGCCGCCCCCCGACGACCTGATCCCGCAGTTCGCCCTGGTGCGCGACGCCACCCGCGCCTTTGGGGTCCCCGTGGTGGAGCTGGAGGGCTACGAGGCGGACGACCTGATCGCCACCTACGCCGTGCAGGTGGCGCAGGCCGGCGGAGAGGTGGTGATCGTCAGCTCCGACAAGGACCTGATGCAGCTGGTCAACGAGCAGGTCTGCCTGCTCGACCCCGTGAAGAACGCCAAGATCTGCCGCGCCGAGGTGATCGAGAAGTTCGGCCTCGGCCCCGAGAAGGTGATCGAAATCCAGGCGCTCGCCGGCGACAGCGTGGACAACGTGCCCGGCGCGCCGGGCATCGGCATCAAGACCGCCGCCCAGCTCCTCACCGAATACGGCGACCTCGACACGCTCCTGGAGCGCGCGCACGAGATCAAGCAGCCCAAGCGGCGCGAGACGCTGATGGCCCACGCCGACCAGGTGCGCCTCTCGCGCGAGCTGGTGCGGCTGGCCACCGACGCCCCCGTTCCCGTGCCCGTGGCCGACATGGCGCTGCGCGAGTTCGACCCCGCCGTGCTCGGCCCCTTCCTGACCGAGATGGAGTTCGCCGGCCTCGCGCGGCGGGTGAACGCGGGCCACACGCCCACCTCGCCGCCGACGCCCCCGCACCAGGGAGGCTTCGTCAACCGCCCCGCCCCCGCCAAGCCCGCGCGCGAGACCACTCCCATCGACCCGGCCCGCCACCTGCTGATCCAGGACGAGGCGGCGCTCGACATGCTCATCGCCGCCGCCCGCGAGGCGGGGCAGGTGGCGGTGGCGGTGCAGACCGACGCCGCGTGCGGCGAGAACGGCCTCTACGGCGTGGCGATCGCGGTGGCTCCGGGGCAGGCGGCCTACGTCCCCTTGAGCCACTGCGCGGCGGAGGGGCTGGAGCTGGCGGGGG
This sequence comes from Caulobacteraceae bacterium, assembly GCA_030151985.1. Lineage (GTDB taxonomy): Bacteria > Pseudomonadota > Alphaproteobacteria > Caulobacterales > Caulobacteraceae > JASLDZ01. The sequence goes on from JASLDZ010000049.1 coordinate 13,681, forward strand.
GCGACGACTGGCGCCAGATCGCCCCCGCCGTCGCCCTGGCGAAGCTGAAGCCGCTGCTGGAAGACCCGTCGGTCCTCAAGATCGGCCACAACATCAAGCCGGACATCCGCGCCCTGGCCCACGCCGGCGTCGCCCTCGCCCCCGTCGAGGACGTGATGCTGATCTCCTACGTGCTGGAGGGCGGCCTCCACGGCCACGGGCTGGACGAACTCAGCAAGCTCCATTTCGAGCACGAGCCGATCGCCTACAAGGCGGTGGCGGGCGTCGGCCAGAAGCAGGTCCGCTTCGCCCAGGTCGAGCTCAAGGCCGCCGCCACCTTCGCCGGGCAGGAGGTGGACTTGGCGCTGCGGCTGCACGAGGTGCTGCGCCCCCGCCTCTCCCGCGAGGGCCTCCTCACCGTCTATGAGACGCTGGAGCGCCCGCTCCCCGCCGTGCTCGCCGGCATGGAGGCGGAGGGCGTGCTGGTCGAGCCCTCCGCCCTGCACCGCCTCAGCCAGGAATTCGGGAAGAAGATGGCCGAGCGGGAGGCGGAGGCGCACCAGCTCGCCGGCCACCCCTTCAACCTCGGCTCCCCCAAGCAGATCGGCGACGTCCTCTTCGGCGAGCAGGGCCTGCCCGGCGGCCGGAAGACCGCCACCGGCGCCTGGTCCACCGACGCCGACACCCTGGAGAGCCTGGGCGCCGGCGGCCACCCCCTGCCGCTCGCGATCCTGGAGCACCGCCAGATCGCCAAGCTGAAGAACACCTACGCCGACGCCCTGCTGGTCGCCGCCCACCCCCGCGATGGCCGGGTGCGCACCACCTTCAACCTGGCGGCCTCCTCCACCGCGCGCATCGCCTCCACCGACCCCAACCTGCAGAACATCCCGATCCGCACCGAGGTGGGCCGCCAGCTCCGCACCGTGTTCGTCGCGCCCCCCGGCCGGGTGCTGATCTCGGCCGACTACAGCCAGATCGAGCTGCGGCTCCTGGCCCACATCGGCGACATCCCGCAGCTGAAGCAGGCCTTCTCGGACGGGGTGGACATCCACGCCCGCACCGCCTCGGAGATGTTCGGCGTGCCGGTGGAGGGGATGCCGAGCGTGGTCCGCGCGCGCGCCAAGGCGATCAACTTCGGCATCGTCTACGGCATCTCGGCCTTCGGGCTCTCGAACCAGCTGCGCATCAGCCAGGAGGAGGCGGGCGCCTACATCAAGACCTACTTCGAACGCTTCCCCGGCATCCGCGCCTACATGGACGCCGCCCGCGCCGAGGTGCGCGACAAGGGCTACGTCACCACCCTGTTCGGCCGTAGAGTCCACATCCCCGACATCCGCTCCAAGAGCATGGGCCAGCGCCAGGCCGGCGAACGCCAGGCCATCAACGCCCCCATCCAAAGCGCCGCCGCCGACATCATTCGGAGGGCGATGGTGCGGATGCCGGCGGCGCTACGGGCGGAGGGGCTGGAGGCGAAGATGCTGCTGCAGGTCCACGACGAACTGGTGTTCGAGGCGGCGGAGGCGGAGGCCCCGGCGGTGTGCGCGGTGGCGCGGCGCGTGATGAGCGCGGCGGCGGAACCGGCCGTGGCGCTGAGCGTGCCGCTGGAGGTGGACGCGCGGGCGGCGCGGAACTGGGACGAGGCGCATTGAGGGGTGCGTGAGCCGGCGAACCAAGTATGGCGTTGGCCTGCTTGATCGCGTCTAATTCAATCTATGCAATGCCCAATCCGGATTGTCTTGGCGTTCGCCCTGACCGTGGCGAGCGGACTACCTGCTCAAGCTGAAGAACCCGGCTCGGTCGCCCACCAAACCGCTGGGCGCATCGTGAACATCACCACCGACTCTGCGCCGGGTTGGTCTCCTTCCACCGCGCAAGCACAAGCAGCGACAGACTCAGCGCTGGCGTATCTTGCAGCGAGGGACAGGGGTGACGCCGAGGCAGCCTATGGGATGCTGGAAGACGGCAATAAGGCGCTGCAGTCCTTCGCTTCGTTTTCCAGAGAATTGTCTGATTTTAACAAGAAGGCCGGTCTCGTCGTCGAGCGTCGGATCGTCAATGTTACGTGGACAAAGGATCCTGCTCAAGCGCCGAAGCCCGGCGTATACGCGGCGATCGACCTCAAGAGCCGCTTCGCCAACATCGACCGGCATTGCGGATATATCGTTGCTTACCAAGCGTCCCCGGGTGGAGCCTTTAAAGTCGCTCGCGAAGAGTCGAATTTCCTGACCAATGCTGATGCGGCGTCGAGCGAGCATCAGCAGTCGAAGGCCACAGTGGAGGCTGCGTGGGCTCAGCTTTCGTCGCACTGCCCCAACTATCCGGGTGAAGACGCTTCGGCGTCGACCGAACCGCTTCCCGAGCAGGGCGGCTCCATCGGCTATCCAACCGTGGCGGCAGCGCTGATCGGTCTGCGCTCCAAACCTGGGGTCGTTTTCAGAAGCGAGAGTGGTTGGACCATCGCAACCGACGACACGTCTAAGACGATCTGGGTTTTCAGTTCCGAGGGGAAGCCCGCCTATCCGGCCGCGATCAAGCGTCAGCTGGTGAGCGACAAAGACGGCGGCACATCGATCCAAATGAACGTCCTTTGCGAAGCGTCGAAAAAGGATTGCGACGATCTGGTCAGAAGTTTCGAGGCATTGGATGCTCGTATGGCTGCGGAGGTCGGCCATACGAGGAGGTAGCCTCCGCCTTCGTCCCAGCCCTGTGTTCGACCCTCCCGGAGGGTCGAACTCTTTTACGGGACGCGCGCGTCCCTTGAGGCGGGCTCCTTCCGGTGGTGGCCCTTCGCTTTCTCCCGCTCATCCTTTCTTCCGTCTCCCCCGGACTTGATCCGGGGGCCGAGCGTCGTGCGTCTCGACCGCTGACGCGGTCGCCAGACCGCGCGGCTCACCCCGCCCGACCCCCGGGTCAGGCCCGGGGGAGGCGGAGGGTGGGGTGAGGGCGGCGCTTCGGTCGGACAGCGGAGCGCCACCGTGCTCGGGCGCGTCAAGGGACGCCTTCGGCTCTTCGCCCTTGACCCGCCCTGCGCGCGGCGGCTGACCGGAGGGGTCGGGACGCAGGGCGTCCTCTGAAGTTTCGACGAGCCTGCGGCGCGTCGAACACTGGGCTGGGGCTCAAGGAAGAGAAGAGAAGAGAAGAGAAGAGCAAGGTGGGTAGGTGGGGTGGCGAGCGATCGCTGCATGGTCTGCGCCTCTTCTACGCCCCTACCCTCCGTGCGCCTTCGCCATCATGTGCGCCCAAGCGCCGAGCGCGGCCATGGAGGCCGCCGCCCCCACGGTCAGCGGGCCCCGCAGGGCGCGGTACCAGGACGGCAGGTCCTTGGCGGTCATGTCGGCCAGCCCCTGCACGATCAGGAGCGCGGCGAGGCCGTCGAAGCGCATCGCGAAGGGCAGGCCCGGCGCCGCCGCCAGCGCCCAGCCCGCCAGCTGCGGGGTGACGGAGAGCAGGAGGTTGCGCGCCGAAGGTCCCTCCGGCCGGACGATCTCCACGCCCCAACGCACCCCGCCCAGGAAGCTGGCGACGGTGGCGGCGTAGACCAGCATCAGGCTCGGGACGGAGAAGACGGCCGCTCCGATCCGTCCCGGCCCCGCCCACAGCGCGGCCGCGCCGACGAAGAAGGGGATCAGCCCGGCGAAGCCCAGGATCGGGCCCGCGCGAACGCCGGACGCGGAAGCGGATGGAGACGTCATGGGCCCGTGCATGCGGCCGGGCGCGCCGGCCGGTCAAGCGAAGCGCCGGCGAGCAGGCTCAGCGGACGGCCTGTCCCTTGGCCGTGGGCGCGACGCCGTCCGGCCGCCGCACCACGAAGGCGCCGCGCTCCAGTTCGAGCAGGGCGGCGTCCAGCCACTCCTCCTCCGCGCGCGGCAGGTGGCGCGCCCACATGTTGCGGAGCACGCCGGGCCTCACCCCCGTCTCCGGCGTCGCGCCCGACATCCGCAGCAGGCGCAGGACCTCGCGGGCGTGGATGCTCAGCCGAGGTCCGTCCTCACCCGTGTCGACCATCGTTCACGCCCGCACTGCGACTGGAGACAACGCCTAGCCAAGCCGGACGCCGTGGGCAATCGCGCGCCGGCTGCGCCTCAGCCCGGCAGCCCGCCGCCCGCCAGCAGCGCAGGGAGGGCGGAGTCCAGCGCCTCGGGTCCGAGCCGAGCCAGGGCCCCGCCCGTGGACGCACGCCGCACCCCGAGCGCCGCCAGGCCCGCGACGGTCATCCCGGGCCCCACAGCAGCACGTTCACCGGCTTCGGCGCGACGGCGGAGACGAGGGCCGAGATGTGCTCGGACTCGTGCAGGCCCGGCGCGTAGAGGCAGTCCGCCCCCGCATCGGCCATCGCGACCATGCGCCGGAGCGTCGGGGCGAGGTCGGTGAGGCCGACCAGGAAGCCTTCGGTGCGCGCGACGAGCACCACGTCCTCGCCGGAGGCGTCTATCGCGCGGCGGGCGGCGGCCACCCGCTCCACCGCGAGGTCGAAGGGATGGAGCGCCCGGCCGGCGCGGTCCTCGATCGAGAGCCCGGCGATCCCGGTCTCTATGGCTCGGGAGACGTTGGCCGCGACCGCCTCCGGCGCCTCGGCGAAGCCGTCCTCGAAGTCGGCGTTGACCGGCAGGTCGGTGGCGGAAACCAGCTCGCGCAGGTGGGCCAGCACCTCGTCCACGCTGAGCTCGCCATCGCGCTTGCCGACGGCGGCCGCCGCGCCGCTGCTGGTGGAGGCGAGCGCGACGGCTCCCAAATCCGCCATCCGCCGAGCGCTGTCGGCGTCCCAAGGATTGGGCAGGACGAAGCAGCCTTGCGTGTGCAGCGCCCGGAAGGCCGAGCGACGCTCCGCGAGCGTCGTCACTTCTCCACGCCCAGCCTGTCGAGCATGAAGGCGTAGTACTCGGCCGTGTCATGGAAGCGCTGGAAGC
>JASLDZ010000055.1 GCA_030151985.1 Caulobacteraceae bacterium
CGTCGGCAGATGGACCAGAACGTCGCCGTCTGGGCGGCCTTCACCTACCTCGCGGCCGACTCCGACGTGGACTTCCGCGCGCTGGCCGCCGCGGCGCCCGCGGAGCGCTGATGCCGGCGCCGTCCCCCAGCCGAGGCATGGAGCTGGAGTGCTTCCCGGTGGCGCCCCGGCCGCCGGAGATCGTGCCCGGCCGCCCGAACCGCGGCTGGATGGACCGCTTCACCGAGCGCCACCCGTATCGCTGCCTGCCTCTGACCATGGCCAACACCACGGGGTGGGAGATCCTGTGCCCGATGGCCTTCACCGCCGAGTGGAACGGCGGGACGCACACCACCGACATCACGCTTCGCCCCGACCGCCCCCACCCCGACTTCGCCGACTTCGCCAAGAGCCACTTCTCGGGCGGCGTGCTGACGCTGCACACCGGCTATCTGTTCCGCAGCCCGCAGGGATGGGACATGCAGTGCGGCGGGCCCCCCAACCTGCCCAAGGACGGCATCCAGCCGCTGCAGGGCCTGGTCGAAACCGACTGGGCGCCCTTCCCATTCACCATGAACTGGATGTTCACCCGCCCCGGCCGCATCCGCTTCGAGAAGGGCGAGCCCTTCTGCTTCATCAGCCTCGTCCCGCACCGGGCGATGGACGAGGTGCAGCCCGTCACCCGCTCGCTGAACAGCGACCTGGAGTTCCGCGGCCAGTACGACGCCTGGCTGAAGCGCCGCAACGCCTTCAACGCCGCCCTGGCGAGGCGCGACCCCGACACCCTACGCGAGGCCTGGCAGCGCTTCTACTTCAAGGGCGAGCTGCCGGAGGAGGCGCCCGGCCAGGCGCCGGCGGAGCACATCAACAAGCGGCGGCTGAAGGCGCCGCGCGTGGGGCGCTAGGAATCTACAGGAATGCGCTCCCTTCGCTTCCGTCTCCCCCGGGCTTGACCCGGGGGTCGAGCCTTCGGAGCCGCGCGGTCTGACGACCGCGTCAGCGGTCGAGGCGCACCACGCTGGGCCCCCCGATCAAGTCGGGGGGAGACGGGAGTAAGAGGGATCAGGTTTAAGGCGCCCACTGCAGGAACCGGCCGATCAGCTCCAGCCCGGCCGCCTGGCTCTTCTCCGGGTGGAACTGCGCCCCCGCCACGTTGCCCGCCTGCACCGCCGCGGCGAAGCGGCCGCCGTGGTCCACGGTCGCGATCACCGCTCCCGGATCGGTCGGCGCAAAGGCGTAGGAGTGGGTGAAGTAGACGTCCGCGCCGTCGGCGATCAGCGGGCTGGCCGCTTCCGCCTGCAGCGTATTCCAGCCCATGTGCGGCACCTTGGCGGCGGGGTCGGCGGGAGTGAGCGGCGCCACCTCGCCGGGAATCCAGTCGAGCCCCGTCACCTGCCCGAACTCCAGCCCACGCGTGGCGAGGAGCTGCATGCCCACGCAGATGCCGAGGAAGGGGCGGCCTTTCGCCTGCACGGCCTCGGCCATGGCCTCGACGACGCCGGGCCGGCCGTTCAGCGCGTCCATGCAGGCCCGGAAGGCGCCCACGCCGGGGAGCACAAGGCGGTCGGCGGCGGCGATGGCGTCGGGGTCGTCGGTGACGACCACCTCCGGCGCATGCGGCGCGACGCGCGCCGCCGCCTGCAGCGCCTTGGCGGCGGAGTGCAGGTTGCCGGAGCCGTAGTCGATCAGGACGACGCTGCTCATCCTCCCTCCCCCTTGAGGGGAGGGAGGCTCGAGCGCAGCGAGGGACGGGTGGGGGAACGAGAGCGAAGCGTCATGCGCCCGCAAAGCCGGCGTGGCGGCTTGTCCTTCTTACGCTTAGCTCTGAGGCCCCACCCGTCTGTCGGCTTCGCCTCCAGACACCCTCCCCTCAAGGGGGAGGGAGAAGGGAGACGCGTCACAGCACCCCCTTGGTGCTCACCGCCTGGCCGCCCGCCTTGGGGTCCACCTCCACCGCCGTGCGCAGCGCGCGCGCCAGCGCCTTGAAGCCGGACTCGGCGATATGGTGGCTGTTCTCGCCGTAGAGGGTCTCCAGGTGCACGCAGGCGCCGGCGTTCATGGCGAAGGCCTGGTGGAACTCGCGGAACAGCTCGGTGTCGAAGCTCCCGATCTTGGGCGTGGGGAAGGCGACCCTCCAGATCAGGTACGGCCGGTTGGCGAGGTCGACGGCGCAACGCGTCAGCGTCTCGTCGAACGGCACGTAGGCGTGGCCGAACCGGCGCATCCCCTTGAAGCCGTCGCAGGCGCGCGCGAAGGCCTGGCCCAGCACGATGCCCGTGTCCTCCACCGTGTGGTGGTCGTCGATGTGCAGGTCGCCTGCGGTCTCCACCTCAAGGTCGAAGCCGCCGTGGCGGGCGAAGGCGTCGAGCATGTGGTCGAAGAAGCCGACGCCGGTGGCGACGGTCGCCTTCCCGGTCCCGTCCAGGTCGACCGACACGCGGATGCGCGTCTCCTTCGTCTCCCGAAAGACCTCGCCCGTGCGCGCCATCGTCCGTCCGTTCAGATGAGGCCGGCGTCGCGCGCCAGCGCCGCCAGCGAGGTCTGCGGGCGCGGCCCATAGTGCCCGATCACTTCGCCCGCCGCGAGATGGCCCAGCTCGGCGCAGCGGCGGGGCTCGAAGCCGCGCGCCAGGCCGAACAGGAAGCCAGCCGCGTACTGGTCGCCCGCGCCCGTGGTGTCGACCACCGCCTCGACCGGGCGGGTCGCGACGTCGATGCGCTCGGCCCCGCGCATCACCACCGAGCCGTGCTCGCCGCGGGTGATCGCCGCCGTCTTCACGCGCTCGCCGAGCGCCTGCGCGGCGGCGTCGAAGTCGCTCGGCTCGAACAGCGCCATGGCCTCCACCTCGTTGGCGAACACGAGGTCCACGCTCGGCAGGAAGTCGAGCAGCGCCTGCCGGTGGCGGCCCACCACGAACGCGTCGGATAGGGTGATCGCGACCGTGCGCCCGGCCGCGTGCGCGGCGGCGGCGGCCTTGCCGAAGGCGGCGCGGGCGGCCTCGGGGTCGAACAGGTAGCCCTCGAGGTAGACGATGGCGCTGTCCTTCACGCGCGCCTCGTCGATGTCGGCCTCGGTCAGGGTGTTGGCGGCGCCCAGGAAGGTCGCCATGGTCCGCTGGCCGTCGGGGGTGACGTTGATCATGGAGACGCCGGTGGGCTCGCCGTCGGTCGCGGGCGCCGTGTCGAAGGCGACGCCGCCTGCGCGCATGTCGTGGATGAAGACGCGGCCCAGCGCATCGTCCTTCACCTTGCCCATGTAGGCCGCCCGGCCGCCCAGGCTGGCGACGCCCGCCACCGTGTTCCCCGCCGAGCCGCCCGAGGCCTCGATCCCCGGCCGCATCGCCGCGTAGATCGCCGCCGACCGCTCCGCGTCCACCAGCCCCATCGATCCCTTCGCCAGCCCCTGCGCCTTGAGGAAGGCGTCGTCGGCGGGGGCGATCACGTCGACGATGGCGTTGCCCACGGCGAGGACGTCGAACGAAGCGGGCATGCGGGAGTGGTTCCGGAGGGCGGGAAGGCGGCCTCGCCTACAGGACGCGGCGACGGGCGGCAACGCCGCGCCCTTGCGAAGCGGAGGGGCGGCGGCTAGCGGGCCCGCATGAAGCCGCCCCGCGTCGTCGTCCTCACGCCCGACCCGTCCGAGACCGAGTACGCCGAGCGGTGGCCGGGCAACTTCGCCGCCTACGCCGCCGTGCTGGCCCGCGCGGGGCTGGAGGCGTCGGCGCGGCCGTGGACGGACGGGCCCGATCCGGCCGCCGCCCTGCACCTGCCGCTGCTGGCGTGGGGTTACCACCACGCGGTCGACCGCTGGCTCGCCACGCTGGAGGCGTGGCCCGCCGAGGCGCCGTTCGCCAACGCGCCGTCCCTGCTCGCCTGGAACACGCGCAAGACCTACCTGGCCGAGCTGGAGGCCGCGGGCGTGGCGACCCTGCCGACGCTCTTCCTCGACCGCGCCGGGCCCGAAGACCTCGCCGCCGCCCGCGAGCGGTTCGGGGTGGAGGACCTGGTGCTGAAGCCGCAGGTCTCCGCCGGCAGCCACCTCACGCGCCGCCTGCGCGCCGGCGAGACCGCGACGCTGGAGCGGCCGGCGATGATCCAGCCCTTCCTGCCGGCGGTCGGCGGCGAGGGGGAGCTGTCGGTCTTCTTGTTCGGCGGCTCGCCCGCGCACGCGATCGAGAAGCGCGCCAGGGGCGGCGACTTCCGGGTGCAGCCGCAGTTCGGCGCCTACACCGGGCCGATCGAGCCGCCCGCCGACGCCCTCGCCCTCGCGCGCGCCGCGGTCGCCGCCTGCCCGGAGCCGCCGCTCTTCGCCCGCGTGGACATGCTGCGCGACGAGCAGGGAACGCTGCGGCTGATGGAGCTGGAGCTGATCGAGCCCGACCTCTACCTCGAGCACGCGGGGGACCGGGGCGCGGCCTTCGCCGAGGCCGTGCGGCGGCCGCGCGGGCGGGGCGCTAGCGCCTGCGGCGCGCGGGCGGCGGCTCCGGCGGCCTGT
>JASLDZ010000405.1 GCA_030151985.1 Caulobacteraceae bacterium
CACTGGCGCTACAAGACCGGCGCCTACCAGTTCGACCGCGAGGGCGCCTTGGCGCAGGGCGGCGTCGATCCGCTGCAGAACCTGCGCCACCTCGTGCAGATGCTGGAGCACGGCGGCGACGCGGAAGAGCTGGTCGAGCACGCCAAGCTCGAGATGTTCCTCGACCAAGTGTTCGTGTTCACGCCCAAGGGCCGGCTGATCAGCCTGCCGCAGGGCGCCATGCCGCTGGACTTCGCCTACGCCGTGCACACCGACGTGGGCGACACCGCTATCGGGGTGAAGGTCAACGGCGAGCTCAAGCCCCTGCGCACCGTGCTGCAGAACGGCGACGTGGTGCAGGTGATCCGAGGCCCCAAGCCGGCCACCGCCCCGGACTGGCGCTCGCTGACCGTCACGGGCCGCGCCCGCTCCGCCATCCGCCGCCATATCCGCAGCGTCGAGCGCGAGGAGTTCACCCGCCTTGGCCGCGCCGCCGTGGAGCAGGCCTTCGCCCGGGCGGGCAAGTCGCTCGCGGAGGTGTCGCTGCGCCCGGCGTTGGACCGCTACGCCGCGCCCGCCGACGACGACCTCTTCGACATGGTGGGGCGGGGCCGGGTGGCCGCCGCGGCCGTGCTCGTCGAGGTCTTCCCCGGCCTCAAGGAGAGCGAACGCGCCGCCGCCGCCGCCCGCGTGCGGATCGAGGACGGCAAGGCCGCGCGCCTGTACGTGCGGGGAGGGGGACTCACCCCCGGCGTCTCGCTGCACTTCGCGGGCTGCTGTTCTCCAGTGCCGGGCGACCGGATCGTCGGCATCCTGCAGCCGGGCGGGGAGGGCCTGGCGGTCCACACCATCGACTGCGCCCGCTTGGCCGAGTTCGAGGACTCCGAGGAGCTTTGGCGCGACCTGCACTGGACGCCCGAGGCCGACAAGCACACCGTCAGCCGCACCCGGATCCTGGCCACCGCCAAGAACGCGCCGGGCGTGCTCGGCCAGGCCTGCACCCTGATCGGTGACGCGGGCGGCAACATCGTCAACATGCGCATGACGCACCGCCAGAGCGACTTCTTCGACGTGGAGTTCGAGATCGACGTCGTGGACGCCAAACACCTGACCCACATCGCGGCCGCTCTGCGCGCCTGCCCGTCGGTGGAGACGGTGGACCGGGTGAAGGGCTAGCGCCGCGCCCCGGCGGCCTCTACTCTGTACGGGATGCCGTACGGACCGACGTGGAGGCCAGGATGGATGTGTTCAGCTACACCGCCGCTCGCGCGCGGCTGAAGGAGGTGATGGACCGGGTCAGCGACGACAAGGCGCCGGTCCTCGTCACGCGTCAGAACGGCGAAGCGGTCGTCATGGTGTCCCTGTCGGACTGGCGCGCGCTGGAGGACTCCGTCCATCTCCTGTCCTCGCCCGCCAACGCCGAACGGCTGCGGCGGTCCATCGCGCAGCTGGAGGCGGGCGAGGGCGCCGAGCACGAGCCGTCGCCTGCGTGAAGCTCGTCTTCTCGGACGAGGCTTGGGAGGACTACCTCCACTGGCAGCGCACCGATCCCGCCGTGCTGGAGCGGCTGAACGGCCTGATCGCGCAGTGCCGCCGGACGCCGTTCACGGGCACGGGCAAGCCGGAGCCGTTGAAGGGCGACCTTGCAGGCTGGTGGTCGCGGCGCATCACGCTGGAGGATCGCCTCGTCTACCGCGTGCGGGGCGCCGGCGACCAGCAGTCGCTGGAGGTCGCCCAATGCCGCTACCACTACGGCGCCTGAGCGCCATCGAAGGTCGACCCCCGTCCCCAACCGCGCTAAGCCGCGCCCCATGACCACCGACGACGTCCTCGCCGAGTTCCGCGCCGCGGGGGCCCTCCGCGAGGGGCATTTCGTGCTCTCCTCCGGGCTGCACTCTGGCGTGTTCCTGCAGAAGAACCTGGTCTTCATGCACGCCGACCGCACCGAGCGGCTGTGCAGGGCGCTGGCTGAGCGGATCACCGCGCAGGCAGAAAGGGTAGACGTGGTGGTCTCGCCTGCGGTCGGCGGGATTATCCCAGGTTACGAGACGGCGCGACATCTGGGCGTTCCTTCGATGTATGTCGAGCGGGAGGGCGGGGCGTTCCGCTTCCGGCGCGGCTTCCACCTGGAGCCGGGCGCGCGCGTCGCCATGGTCGAGGACATCGTGACCACCGGGCTCTCCTCCCGCGAGTGCCTGGCGGCGATCCGGCAGGCGGGGGGCGAGATCGCCTGCGCGGCGTGCCTGGTCGACCGCTCCGGCGGCCGCGCCGACGTGGGCGCGCCGCTGGTGGCGCTCGCGACCCTGGACGTGCCGGCCTACCCCGCCGACGCCCTTCCGCCGGAGCTCGCCGCCATCCCGGTCGAGGACCCCGGCAGCCGGAGGCTGAAGGGATGAGCGGCCCCCTGCGCCTCGGCGTCAACATCGACCACGTCGCCACCATCCGGAACGCGCGGGGCGGCGAGCATCCCGAGCCCCTGCGCGCCGCCCGCCAGGCTCTGGAGGCGGGCGCCGACGGCATCACCGCCCACCTGCGCGAGGACCGCCGCCACATCTCCGACGCCGACATCGCCGGCCTCTCCCGCCTCTGCCGCGAGATGGGCAAGCCGCTGAACCTGGAGATGGCGGTCACCGACGAGATGGTGGAGATCGCCCTCGCCCACCGCCCCCACGCCGTGTGCCTCGTGCCCGAGCGGCGAGAGGAGCGCACCACCGAAGGCGGGCTCGACGTCGACCGCAACCACAAGGCTGTCGCCGAGGCGGTCAAGCGCTTGCATGGCGAAGGCGGCGCGCGCGTGTCCCTGTTCATCGCCCCGCACCCCGTGCAGGTGGCCGCCGCCCGCGAGGTGGGAGCGCAGGTGGTCGAGCTGCACACCGGCGCCTTCTGCGACGCGGTCCGGGCGGGGGAGGGACGGGCCGCGGACCGCCGGCTGCACGCCCTGCAGGACGCGGCGCTGGACGCCTGCCACCGCGAGCTCGAGGTGCACGCCGGGCACGGCATCGACTACGACAGCGTCCGCGCGGTCGCGGCCATCCCGGAGATCGCCGAGCTTAACATCGGCCACTTCCTGATCGGCGAGGCGGTGTTCGCCGGCCTGCCCGCCGCGATCGCGCGGATGCGGGCGCTGATGGACGAGGCGCGCGGCGCCTCCCATCCCAAGGGTTCCGCGGCGACCGCCGAGCCCTTCCCGAGCCTTCGATGATCCTGGGGATCGGCTCCGACCTCGCCGACATTCGCCGGGTGGCCGAGACGCTGGAGCGGTTCGGGGAGCGCTTCACCCACCGCATCTTCACCGAGGTCGAGCGCGCCAAGTCCGACCGTCGCCGCGACCCCGCCGCCAGCTACGCCAAGCGATTCGCCGCCAAGGAGGCCTGCTCCAAGGCGCTGGGCACGGGCCTGCGGAGCGGCGTCTTCTGGCGGGACATGGGGGTGGTCAACCTGCCTTCGGGAGCGCCCACCCTGGCGCTGACCGGGGGCGCGGCCGAGCGGCTGGCGCAGCTGACGCCGCCCGGCATGGCCGCCTGCATCCACCTGAGCCTCACCGACGACCCGCCCTACGCCCAGGCCTTCGTGGTGATCGAGGCGCTTCCGATCGCCGCGCCCGGCTTGCCCCAAGCGCCCGCGCACGATACGCCCGCCGCCTGAATTCCGCCCTGTCGCGGCCCGACCCTTGCAGGCGCACGACCCCGTGGCGATGTCCGATCCTCCTTCCCCCGAGCGCGAACCCGGCATGAGCACTTCCGACCTCGCCTCCGAACGGGATGTTCCGGCCGCGGCCGCCGCGGAGGAGGCGCCCAAGAAGAGCGCCGCGCGGGAGGCGTTCGACCTGTTCAAGACCGTGGCCTACGCGCTGCTGATCGCACTGGTGCTGCGGGTGGTGCTGTTCCAGCCCTTCACCATCCCGTCCGCCTCGATGGAGCCGAACCTCTACGAGGGCGACTACATCATCGTGTCGAAGTTCGCCTACGGCTGGAGCCGCCACTCCATCCCGTTCAGCCCGCCGATCTTCTCCGGCCGCATCCTGCAGCGGGGGCCGGACCGGGGCGACATCGTCGTGTTCAAGCTGCCGAACAACGACAAGGTGGACTACATCAAGCGCCTGATCGGGCTTCCCGGCGACCGCATCCAGGTGCGCGGGGGCGAGCTCTACCTCAACGGCCAGAAGGTGGAGCGGACGCCTGCCGGCAGCGGCCCCGCGAGCTGCCCCTTCGGCTCCGCGGCGGATGTCGCCAAGTTCCGCGAGACCCTGCCCAACGGCCGCAGCTACGTCACCGACGACTGCACGCCCAACGGGGGCGGGGCCGACAACACGGCGGTCTATACCGTGCCGGCCGGCTGCTACTTCATGATGGGCGACAACCGCGACAACTCGCTGGACAGCCGCTTCGACCCGGGGCTCATTCCCGCCGGCTCGGCGCGCTGCGCCTGGGACTCCTCGGTCGACGAGAAGCTAGACGGGGGTGAGCCCGGCGTCGGGTTCGTTCCCGCCGAGAACCTGGAGGGGAAGGCCGACCTGATCCTCTTCTCCTGGACCAAGGGCGCGAGCCTGTTCAAGCCGTGGACCTGGGTGCTGAACGCCCGGCCTTCCCGCTGGCTGCACCCCCTGAAGTGAGCGAGCGCGCTCAAGCGGTCGCCGCCCTGGCCGCGCGTCTCGGCCACGCCTTCCGCGATCCGGCGCTGCTGGAGCGCGCGCTCACGCACCGAAGCGCGGGCGACGGCGCGACCCGCGTCGCCGACAACGAGCGGCAGGAGTTCCTGGGCGACCGGGTGCTGGGCCTCGTCGTCGCCGAGCGGCTGATGGCGCTCGACCCCGAGGCGCCCGAGGGCGACCTCGCCGCGCGTCTCAACGCCCTGGTCAGCCGCGAGGCCTGCGCCGCCGTCGCCCGGCGGCTGGAGCTCGGACCGGCGCTGCGCCTGTCGGGGGGCGAGACGCGCTCGGGCGGACGCGACAAGGGCTCGATCCTGGCCGGCGCGATGGAGGCGGTGATCGCCGCGGTCTACGCCGACGGCGGGTTGGAGGCGGCGCGCGCGTTCATCGAACGCTGGTGGCCGCAGGAGTTCGACCGCATCGACGCGCCTCGGCCGAAGGACTCCAAGACCTCCCTTCAGGAGTGGGCGCAGGCCCGTGGGCTCCCGCTTCCAGCCTATGCGGTGGCGGACCGGCGCGGCAGCGACCATCTCCCCGTCTTCACCGTCGAGGTGACGGTGCAGGGCCTGGCGCCCGCGCGAGGCGAGGGGCCGTCCCGCCGTCTGGCGGAGAAGGCGGCGGCGCAGGCGATGATCGAGCGGGAAGGGGTGTCGTGAGCGACCGGATCGAGGCTGCGGCGACGACGCGGGCGGGCTTCGCCGCCGTCCTGGGCGCGCCCAACGCGGGCAAGTCGACGCTGGTGAACCGCCTGGTCGGCCAGAAGGTCTCCATCGTCACCCAGAAGGTGCAGACGACCCGCTTCCCCGTGCGGGGCGTCGCCATCGAAGGCGAGGCGCAGGTGGTGCTGGTCGACACGCCCGGCGTGTTCAAGCCGCGCCGCCGGCTCGACCGGGCGATGGTGCGCTCCGCCTGGGCGGGCGCCGAGGACGCGGACGCCGTCGTCCACCTCGTCGACGCCGAGAGCGAGCTCGCGGAGAAGCCGACCGGCGCCCAGAAGCTCGGCGTGCAGGATACGCGCACCATCACCGAGGGCCTGCAGGCCGGCGGCCGCAAGGCCATCCTGGCGATCAACAAGATCGACCTCGTGCCCGTGGAGCAGCTCCTGGCGCTGTCGCAGCGCCTGTTCGAGACGGGCGCCTACGCCGAGGTGTTCATGGTCTCGGCGCACAACGGGTCGGGGGTCGGCGACCTGAAGGCGCGGCTGGGCGCCCTGATGCCGGAGGGGCCCTGGCTCTACCCCGCCGACCAGACCGCCGACCTCCCCGTCCGCCTGCTCGCCGCCGAGATCACCCGCGAGAAGCTCTATCTGCGCGTTCACGAGGAGCTGCCCTACGCCGCGGCGGTGGAGACCACCGCCTTCACCGACGCCAAGGGCGGCGCCGCCCGCATCGAGCAAACCATCTACGTCGAGCGCGAGAGCCAGCGCCCGATCATCCTGGGCAAGAACGGCCAGACGCTGAAGTGGATCGGGCAGAAGGCGCGCGAGGAGCTGATCGAGATCCTCGACCGCCCCGTCCACCTGTTCCTGCACGTGAAGGTCCAGGAGAACTGGGCGGAGGACCGCGCCTTCTACCGCGAGGGCGGGCTCGAGTTCGACGCCTGAAGCCGGCCCACGCCGAGGCTGAGGCGATTCGCGCAGTTTCGGCCGCAACCGCCTGTCTTGACCGCGTTTCCGCTCGTGTGCTGGATGCGCGTTCACCATAGGGCGGGGGCCCTCGACCATGAGCGAAGAGACACTCACGCGCGCCGACCTGACCGACGCGGTGCACCGCGAGGTGGGGCTGACGCGTCAGGACTGCGCCGAACTGGTCGAGCGCACCCTGGACCTCGTCACCGGCGCGCTGGAAGCGGGCGAGGAGGTGAAGCTCTCCGGCTTCGGCGTCTTCCAGGTGCGCGACAAGCGGGCGCGCATGGGCCGCAACCCCAAGACCGGCGAGCCCGCGGCGATCGACCCTCGCCGGGTGATCAGCTTTCGCGCCTCGCTTCTGGTCAAGGACCGCGTCGACCGCGCGCACCTGGGCCGCCTGAACGGCCACGCCGGCGGCTGAGGCGGACGCGGGCGCCGGCATGACCGAAAAGGGCCCGGCCGCGTTCCGCAGCATCTCCGAGGCGTCCGAAGAGGTCGGCGTCCCGAGCCACGTCCTACGCTTCTGGGAGACGCGCTTCTCCTTCATCCGCCCCATGAAGCGCGCGGGCGGCCGGCGTTTCTACCGCCCCCACGACCTGGAGGTGCTGCGCGGCGTCCGCAGCCTGCTCCACGACGAGGGTTACACCATCAAGGGCGTGCAGAAGCTGCACAAGGAAGGCGGCTTGGGCCGGCTGGTGGAGGCCGCGTCTCCCCCCACGGTGCCGGCGCCCGCCCCTACCGCAGCGGCGCCCGCCGACCACCCCGACCTGTTCGACACGACCCCGGCGCGCGCCGAGCCTGCCAGCCCGTTGCTCGACGCGGCCGCGCGAGGCGCGCTCGGCGCGATCCTCGAGGACCTGGAGGCGGTGAAGGCGCGCATCGACGCCCTCCTGCCGCGCTGACGGGGCGGCCCATTTCGCGATTGCGCCCCGAAGGCCCGCTCCCTATAAGCGCGCCTCGGCTTCGGAGCGTGGCGCAGCCTGGTAGCGCACTTGACTGGGGGTCAAGGGGTCGCACGTTCGAATCGTGTCGCTCCGACCAGCCGACCTCTTCCCGCCGTCACCCCCGCGGCGAGCCGTTCATCCACCGGATCAGCGGGATCAGGGGCACGCCCCAGAGCATCCCGGCGGCGACGTAGAACAGCGTCTCCCAGCCGATCGCCCTGGGCACATGATCGGCGAGCAGGGACACGATCCAGACATAGGCGGCGAGGAAGACGAGCACGCCGACCGAGCCCACAAGCTTGCGCAACCGTGTCGGCATGTCGTGGAGGCCTTCCTCATCCCGTTCGCCCGCGCCCCCATACCTCCTGCCGCGGCCCCGGCCCAGCGCGGCCGCGTGGACGCGTCCGGCGCGGCGGCCTAGAAGCGCCGCCATGCGTTGGAGTTACAATCGCGAGAAGTCCTTCTCGGTCGCCGTCTGGCTGTACGCGGTGGCGGCGCTGGTGGTGGCGCTGGTCGTCGTGGGCGGGGCCACCCGGCTGACGGGATCGGGGCTGTCGATCACCAGCTGGCGGCCGGTCTCGGGCGTCATCCCGCCGATCAGCGAGGCCGGATGGCGGGCGGAGTTCGCCCACTACCAGCAGATCCCGCAGTACCGGCAGGTCAACGCCGGCATGACGCTGGCGCAGTTCAAGCCGCTGTTCTGGTGGGAGTGGGCGCATCGGCTGCTGGCGCGGCTGACCGGGCTCGCCTTCTTCGTCCCCTTCGTCGCCTTCCTCGCCACGCGCCGCATCCCGCGCCGGCTGATCTGGCGCTGCGCGGTGATCCTGGCGCTGGGCGCGCTGCAGGGGCTGGTGGGCTGGTGGATGGTGGCCAGCGGGCTGCAGGACCGGGTCTCGGTCGCGCCCGAGCGTCTGGCCACGCACCTGGGGCTGGCGCTGCTGCTGTTCTGCGCCTGCGTCTGGACCGGGCTGGAGGCTTGGGCGGGCCGCGGCCGCCTGGGCGCCGAGCCCGAGCCGCGCTGGGCCTACGGCGCGCCGGCGCTGGCGGCGCTCGTCTATGTGCAGTGCCTGTTCGGCGCCCTCGTCTCGGGCGGCCGCGCGGGGATGGTGGACCAGGACTGGCCGCTGATGGGAGGCAAGCTCTTCCCCGCCGGCTATTTCGACGCGGGGCAGGGGGTCTTCGGGTCGCTGCTGCACAGCCTGCCCGCGGTGCAGTTCAACCATCGCCTGATGGGCTATCTCGTGTTCAGCTGCATCCTGGCCTTCGCGATAGGCACGGTGCGGGAGAAGCGGGTGCCGCTGAAGGTCGTGCGCTCGTCCTGGGCGCTGGTGGGCGCCGCGACGGTGCAGGTGATG
The DNA here is from genome assembly GCA_030151985.1 of Caulobacteraceae bacterium. Lineage (GTDB taxonomy): Bacteria > Pseudomonadota > Alphaproteobacteria > Caulobacterales > Caulobacteraceae > JASLDZ01. The sequence goes on from JASLDZ010000405.1 coordinate 8,554, forward strand.
CTGGGCGTGCTGACCCTGTGGGCCGGCGACCCGGCCTGGCTGGGGGCGCTGCAC
>JASLDZ010000417.1 GCA_030151985.1 Caulobacteraceae bacterium
CGGCTTCGACGCCGCGATCGGCGGCGCCCGGCGGGACGAGGAGAAGAGCCGGGCGAAGGAGCGTGTCGTCTCCATTCGTTCCCCCGGCCACGGCTGGGATCCCCGCCGTCAGCGGCCGGAGATGTGGACGCTGTTCAACACGCGCCTAGGCCCCGGCGAGACGGCGCGCGTCTTCCCGCTGTCGAATTGGACCGAGCTGGACGTGTGGGACTACACGCGCGCCGAGGCCATCCCCGTGGTGCCCCTCTACTTCGCCGCCGAGCGCCCGGTGGTGAAGCGCGACGGCCGCTGGATCATGCGCGACGACGAGCGGCTGGTGCTCGCCCCCGGCGAGGTGCTGGAGAATCGCGTGGTCCGCTTCCGCTCCCTCGGCTGCTACCCGCTCAGCGCGGCGGTGGAGAGCGAAGCGGCTGACCTGGACGCGGTGATCGCCGAGCTGCGGGCTTCGAAGTCGTCCGAACGCGGGGGCCGCCTGATCGACGCCGACGAGACCGCCTCGATGGAGCGCAAGAAGCGCGAAGGGTATTTCTGACTTGCCCGCGCTCACCTTTCCTTCCGTCACCCCCGGGCTTGACCCGGGGGCCGGGCGTGGTGCGCCTCGCCGCCTGAAGGCGGCTCACGAGCCGCCGACCCGCGGACCGCTCGATCCCCGGGTCAAGCCCGGGGATGACGGGTGTAGAGGAGGGGCGTGACCATGCCCGACTTCGGCCCCTCTCCCGCCTCGCAACTCGCCCTCCTGCGCGTGCTCGCGTGCGGTTCGGTGGACGACGGCAAGTCCACCCTCCTCGGCCGCCTCGTGTTCGAGGCCGGCGGGGCGGACGAGGACGCGCTCGCCGCCATGGCGCGGGACAGCCGCGCCCGGGGCGACGCCGAGCCCGACTACTCCCTCCTCCTCGACGGGCTGGAGGCCGAGCGCGAGCAGGGCATCACCATCGACGTCGCCTACCGCTTCTTCTCCACCCCCAACCGCGCCTTCATCGTCGCCGACGCGCCGGGGCACGAGCAGTACACGCGCAACATGGCCACCGGCGCCTCCACCGCCGACCTCGCGATCCTGCTGGTCGACGCGCGCAAGGGCCTGCTCCCCCAGACGCGCCGGCACGCGGTGATCGCCAGCCTGCTCGGCGTCCGCCAGGCCGTGCTGGCGGTGAACAAGATGGACCTCGTCGGTTGGGAGCGGTCGACCTACGACCGCATCGTCGCCGACTTCACCGCCTTCGCCACGCGCCTGTCCTTCGACGCGGTCCAGCCCGTCCCGCTGGCCGCAAAGTCCGGCCTGAACATCAAGGCGCGTGCGGCGGAGGCGCCCTGGTTCACGGGTCCCACCTTGCTGGAGCACCTGGAGCGGGTGGAGGCGCCCGTGGCTAAGGCCGACGCGCCCTTCCGCTTTCCCGTGCAGGGGATCAACCGGCCCGACCCGGACTTCCGTGGCGTCACCGGCACCGTGGCGGCGGGCGAGGTGCGGCCCGGCGATCCGGTCGTGGTCGCCGCGTCCGGCGCAACCTCCGTCGTCGCGCGCATCGTCACCGCCGACGGCGACCTGCCGGTCGCGCAAGCGGGCGACGCCGTCACCCTCACCTTCGTCGACGACATCGACGCCGGCCGCGGCGACCTGCTCGCGCCGCCCCGCGCCCGGCCGGAGGTGGGCCGCGCCTTCTCCGCCCGGCTGATCTGGATGAACCCGGAGCCTTTAAAGGCAGGCGACCGCTTCCTGCTCAAGATCGGCGGCCGCACCACGCCCGCCCGTGTCGCCCGCCTGACCCACGGCGTCTCCACCGACGACCTCTCCCCCCAGACGCTGGACCGGCTGGAGCTGAACGGCTTGGCGGAGGTGGAGGTCGAGACCGCCGAGGCGATCGCCGTTGATCCCTATACCGAGAACCGCCGTACGGGCGGCTTCATCCTGATCGACCGCACGACCCGCGCCACCGCCGCCGCGGGCCTGATCCTGAAGGCGAGCGGCGTGCGCGAGGTGCATCCGCAGGGCCTCGCCGTCACCCGCGCCGAGCGCGAGCGGCTGGCGGGGCACCGGGGCGCCTGCGTCTGGATCACGGGACTCTCGGGCGCCGGCAAGTCCACCCTCGCGAACGCCTTGGAGGAGACGCTGCACGCCCGCGGTTGGCGCACGATGCTGCTCGACGGCGACAACCTGCGCGGCGGGCTGAACGCGGGCCTCGGCTTCAGCCCCGAGGACCGCGCCGAGAACCTGCGCCGCACGGGCGAGGCGGCGCGCCTGTTCGTGGAGGCGGGCGTGGTGGTGATCTGCGCCCTCATCTCTCCGCTGCGCGCCGACCGCGAGAAGATCCGCGAACGCTTCGCCCCGAGTGACTTCCTGGAGGTCTTCGTCGACGCCCCGATCGACCTCTGCCGCGCCCGCGACGCCAAGGGCCTCTACGCCAAGGCCGATCGCGGCGAGATCGCGGAGTTCACCGGCGTCAGCGCGCCCTACGAGCCCCCGCTCCGGCCGGAGGTGCGGCTCGACGCGACGACCCAGACGCTGGCCGCTCAGGTCGCGGCGGTGGCGGCGAGGCTGGATCCGGAAGCTGACCCGGCCGCGATGATCTGAGGCCTGGCCTCGGCGGGCCGAGCCGCCGCTACCGCCGCTCGTCCGGGCCCCAGGCCTGAACCGCGCTGTTGAGCGCCTCGGAGAGCTGGTCCAGCGAATAGGGCTTGCGCAATAGCGCGAAGCCGTCGGAGCCGCCCTCCGCGATGGCGTGGCTGTAGCCGCTGGCCAGCACGACCGGCAGCCCAGGGGCGCGCCGGCGCAGCTCGCGGGCCAGTTCCAGGCCGTTCATGCCCGGCATGACGACGTCGGAGAACACGACGTCGAACCGCTGCGCCTCGTCCTCGAAGAAGGCGATCGCCTGGCGCGCGTCCGGCTTCCAGACGGCACGATGCCCGAGGTCGGAGAGCATCTCCGTGGCGAACTGGCCCACCGCCTCGTTGTCCTCCACCACCAGGACGCACAGCGGACGCGCGGGAGGCGCGGAATGGCGTTGCGGGGCGGCGGGCTCCTGCACGTCGGCGCGGGTCAGCGGCAGGTAGAGGGTGAAGGCGGCGCCCTCGCCGGGCCGGCTCTCGACCCGAATGTCGCCGCCCGACTGCTGGGCGAAGCCGAACACCTGGCTCAGCCCCAGCCCCGTTCCCCGGCCGACCTCCTTGGTCGTGTAGAAAGGCTCGAAGATCGCCTCCTGCCGGTCCAGCGGGATGCCCTGGCCCTCGTCGACGACGCTCACCGCGGCGAAGGCGCCCGCCACGGCGTCGCGCCCGCGGATCGGCGGGATGGCGTCAACCACGGCGACACGGAAGCTCAGACGCCCCTCGTCGTCCATGGCGTCGCGGGCGTTGACGGCCAAGTTCACCAGCGCGGTCTCGAACTGGCTGACGTCCGCCTCCACCGTCAGCGGGGACGTCAGGTCGGGTTCAGAGAAGTCGATCTGGATGCGCGACCCAACCAGCGGACGCACCAGGTCCGTCAGGGCGGAGATGCGTGAGACGAGGTCGAACCGTTCCGGCCTGAGCGGCTGGCGGCGGGCGAACGCGAGGAGCTGGCTCGTCAGCTTGGCCGCGCGCTCGGTGGTGTCGGAGATGGCCTGGATGTACCGCGCCTGGCGCGCCGGGTTCAGGTCGGGCCGCTTCAGGTAGTCCACCGACGAACGGATGATCGTCAGGAGGTTGTTGAAATCGTGCGCCACGCCGCCGGTCAGCTGACCCACGGCCTCCATCTTCTGGGCCTGACGCAGGGCGTCCTCGACCTTTTCGCGTTGTTCGACCTCGGCCATGGCGGAGGCGTGCGCCGCCTGGAGTTCGGCCGTCCGGGCCGCGACCCGCTGCTCCAGCTCCTCGTTGAGGCCCCACAGGTCGGCCTCGGCGGTCTTGCGTTCGGTGATGTCGGAGGAGACGCCGACCAGCCTGTCGGGTCGGCCGTCGGCGCCGGCGACGAACCGCGCCCGCACCTCGGCCCAATGCACCGATCCGTCGGGCCAAAGGTTCCGGTATTCGATCGCGTAGTCGGCGCCGTCCTCGACCGTGGCCCGCACCGCCGCCTTCATTCCCTCGACATCGGACGGATGCACCGCCCGCAGCAGGTCGTCGTAGCCGAAGGGATCGGCGGCCGAGCGACCGAAGACGGCCTTGCAGCTCTCCGAAGCCTGCAGCTCGCGCGTGGCGAGGTCCAGCTCCCAGGAGCCGAGCCGACCGGCGAGCAGCGCGAGCCGCAGTCGGGTTTCGCTCTCGTGCAGCTCCTCGATCCGCGCCCTGGCCTCGAACTGCCGGCGCCGTCCTCTCACCGCCGTCCGCACCAGGCTGACCAGGGTGGTGGGATGGAAGGGCCGCTCGAGGAAGCTGACGTTGCCCAGCACGTCGGACAGGCGCGCGGCGGCCGGGTTGCGCTCGGGGCCGCCGGCCCGTTGCGTCAGGATTATG
>JASLDZ010000426.1 GCA_030151985.1 Caulobacteraceae bacterium
TGGCGCAGGGGCTGAAGCCCGCGCAGGAGGCGGACCTCGACGACTGGAGGACGATGATCTCCACCAACGTCGAGGCGCTGGTGGCGGTCACCCGCAAGGTGCTGCCCACCCTGATCGAGCGGCGCGGCGCGATCGTGAACCTCAGCAGCGTGGCCGGGACCTATCCCTACAAATTCGGCAACGTCTACGCCGGGTCCAAGGCGTTCGTGACGCAGTTCAGCTTGGCGCTGCGGGCCGACCTGCACGGCACGGGGGTGCGCGTCACCTCCATCGAGCCGGGGATGGCCGAGACCGAGTTCACCGTGGTGCGCACCAAGGGCGACCAGGCGGCCTCCGACGCCCTCTACAAGGGCGTGAACCCGATGACCGCCGACGACATCGCCGACGCCATCGTCTGGGTCGCGACCCTGCCCCCCCACCTGAACGTCAACCGGCTGGAGATCATGCCGGTGAACCAGGACTTCGCCGGCTTCGCGGTGGCGCGGGAGGGCTGAGCCCTCCCGGCCCTGCGGCTCACCAGATCTTCACCCGCTGGTCCGGCGCCACATAGAGCTTGTCGCCGGGCTTGACGTCGAAGGCCTGGTACCAGGCGTCGACGTTGCGCACGACGTCGTTCACCCGCGCGGTGCCGGGCGAGTGCGGGTCGGTGTGGAGCTGCTGGATCAAGGCGTCGTCCCGCTCCTTGCCGCGCCACACCTGCGCCCAGCCGAGGAACACGCGCTGGTCGCCGGTCAGCCCATCGATCACCGGCGCGGGCTTGCCGTGCAGCGAGCGGTGGTAGGCCTCCAGCGCCAGGTTGATGCCGCCGGCGTCGCCGATGTTCTCGCCCATGGTCAGCGCGCCGTTGATGTGCTCGCCGGGGAGGGGCTCGGTGGCCGAGTACTGGGCGCCGAGCGCGTCGGTCTTGGCCTTGAACTTCACCGCGTCCGCCGGCGTCCACCAGTCGCGCAGCGTGCCGGTGCCGTCGGACTTGCGGCCCTGGTCGTCGAAGCCGTGGCTGATCTCATGGCCGATCACGCCGCCGATGCCGCCGTAGTTGATCGCCGGGTCCGCCTTTGGGTCGAAGAACGGCGGCTGCAGGATGGCCGCGGGGAAGACGATCTCGTTCTGCGTGGGGTTGTAGTAGGCGTTCACCGTCTGCGGCGTCATCGACCACTCCTTGCGGTCGACCGGGCCGCCGAGACGCCGCGCGCGACGATTCCACTCGAACTGGCGCGCCCGCTTGGCGTCGCCATAGAGGTCGGTCGGGCTGACCTCGAGCGCGGAGTAGTCGCGCCAGGCGTCGGGATAGGCGATCTTGACGGTGAACTGCGCGAGCTTCTGCAGCGCCTGCGCCTTCGTCTCCGGCCCCATCCAGTCGAGCTTCTGGATGCGCGCGCCCAGCGCGTCCTTGATGTTGCCGACGAGGGCCAGCATCTGCGCCTTGGCCTCGGGCGTGAAGTATTTGGCGACGTAGACCTCGCCCACCGCCTCGCCCAACGCCCCGTTGGTGGCCGCCACGCCCCGCTTCCAGCGCGGACGCTGCTGCGGCTGGCCGTTCAGCGTCTTGCCGCGGAACTCGAAGTTACGGTCGCTGAACGCCTTGGAGAGGTAGGGCGCGGCGTTGTCGGCCTCGTTGAACGCCAGCCAGGCCTGCAGCACCGGAACGGGCGTCTCGGCGAAGATCTTGGCCTTCTTCGGGAAGGCGGTGTTGTCCGACAGGATCACCCGGTCCGCCGAGCCGAGGCCCGAGGCGACGAAGAACCGCCGGAAGTCGAAGCCCGGCGCATAGGTCGCGAGCTCGGCCGTCGACATCGGGTTGTAGGTCTTGTCGCGGTCGCGCCGGTCCGCCCGCTCCCAGCTCGCCTCGGCCATCTTCGTCTCGAGCGCCACGATGGCCGCGGCGTTCTGCTCAGGCTCCGGCCACTGCGCCAGCCGCAGCATGTCGGCGACGTAGGCCTGGTAGGCCGCCTTCTTCGCCGCGAACGAGGGCTTCAGGTAGTAGTCCTTGTCCGGCAGGCCCAACCCGCCGGTGCCCATGTTGAGCGCATAGACGCCGGGGTTCTTGGCGTCCGGCGAGACGCCCGCGCCGAAGATGGAATCCGCGAAGCCGGACTTGTCGCCCATCAGCGCGGCGACCTCCTCGTGCGTCCGGGCCGCCTTGACCTTGGCGAGGTCGGCGACCAGCGGCGCGGCGCCCAGCGCCTCGACCCGCGGCTCGTCCATGAACGCCTTGTAGAAGGCGCCGATCTTGCCCTTGGGCGTGGTGGTGGGCGCGCCTGAGGCGGCGGCCTCCTCCAGGATCGCGCGCACCCGGTTCTCCGACAGGGTGGAGAGCAGGTCGAACGAGCCGTAGCGGCTGCGGTCGGCGGGGATGACCAGGTTCTTGACGTAGGTCCCGTTGGCGTAGGCGAAGAAGTCGTCGCCCGGCTTGACGCTCCGGTCCTCGCCCGCCGCGTCGAAGCCCCAGCGGCCGTAGTGGGGCGTGTTCAGGCCGGGGTCGAGCGGGTCGGGCGCGGGGGTCTGCGCGTGGGCGGCGAAGGCCGCGGCGGCCGAGCCGGCCAGGAGGACGAAGGCGAGGCGGCGGAAGCGTTGGGGCAAGGCGGCGGTTCCTCAGGCGGGCGGCGCGCTCTTGGCGGCGCGCGATCGCCTCATGCGTAACAAATCCGTGACGCGGGCGTGCGTCCGGCCTGCAACATGGCGGGCGCGATCAGGCGGGGCGGAGCGCCAGGGGCAGGGCGTCGAACAGGCCGCCGCCGGGCGTCGCGGCGCGCTCGATGTTCAGCAGGGCGATCTTGGTCCGGGCGCCCTCGCCGCCGGAGAAGCCCCCCGCCCGGCCGCCCTCGCCCAGCACCCGGTGGCAGGGGACGAGGATCGGGACGGGGTTGGTCGCCATCGCCCGCCCCACCGCCTGCGACAGCGCCACGTCGCCCAGCCCCCGGGCGAGCGCTCCGTAGGTGGTGGTCTCGCCGTAGGGCACCGCCAGCAGCAGGGCGTAGACGCGGCGGTGCAGGTCGGGCGCGGCGGAAAGGTCGAGCGGCCAAACGTCCGGGCGGCGCGGTTCTCCGGCGAGCATGGCGCCGATGTCGGCGATCACGGCGGCGATGGCTCGCGGCGTCTCGGCTTCGGGCGCGCCGGAGCGGCGGGCGACGCGGGCGGCGGTGGCGTCGCGCGTGGCTTCCGGAAGCTGCACGTGTGTCACCCGGCCTTCCGCCCAGGCGATCCCGCAGGGGCCGAGCGGGGTGTCGAACAGGGCGTGACCGGCGCTCATGCGCCGCAGGTTAGACCCGCTCGAAGTCCAGGAACACCGGCGCGCAGTCGCCGAGCTTCTTGGTCTCGTAGCGGGTTGTCACGTGGTCGGCCGGAGGGATCCGCCAGTCGTCTGCGCGCGTGGCGGTCCAGCGCAGGGCTGGCTCGGCGCGCAGCGTCTCCAGGGCGCGGTCGGCGTAGTCGGCCCAGTCGGTGGCGAAGCGCAGGCGGCCGCCGGGCTTAAGCACCCGCGCCAGCTCGGCCGCGAAGGCGGGCTGCACCAGGCGCCGCTTGTGGTGGCGCGCCTTGGGCCAGGGGTCGGGGAAGAGGATGAAGACACGGTCCAGGGAGGCGGCCGGCAGCGCGGCGAGGAGGTCGCGGGCGTCCCCGACGTGCAGGCGCACGTTGGACAGGCCCCGCTCCTCGATGTGACGCAGCGCGCTGGCGGCGCCGTTCCAGAACGGTTCGGCGCCGAGGTAGCGCACGTCCGGGCGGCGAGCCGCCTGCTCGGCCATGTGCTCGCCGCCGCCGAACCCGATCTCGAGCCACGTCTCTCCCTCGCCCAGCGGAGGGGCGGCGAGGTCGATCGCGAGCTCCGGCAGCAGCGTCTCGACCAGCGCCGCCTGCCGCGGCTTGATCGGCCGCGCCTTGATCCGCCCGAACGAGCGGAGCGGGCCATGGGGCTGCTGGGTCATCTCTCCCTCCCCCTCGTGGGGAGGGGGGACCGCCGCCGAAGGCGGGGGTGGGTGGGGGGCCGCGCGCTCGACGTCGGCGCGGGGGGGTCCCCACCCACCCTGCGGCGCAGGGTCCCCCCCTCCCCACAAGGGGGAGGGATAGGACGTCACGCCAAACCCTTGAGCTGGTCCACGAGGTCGGTCTTCTCCCAGGAGAACCCACCGTCGGCGTCCGGTTCGCGGCCGAAGTGGCCGTAGGCGGCGGTGCGGGCGTAGATGGGCTTGTTCAGGCCGAGGTGCTCGCGGATGGCGCGGGGGGTGCAGCCGCCCATCATCTCCGGGAGCGCCTTCTCCAGCTTGGCCGGATCGATCTGCCCGTCCACCAGGTCGACGTAGAAGCTGAGCGGCTGGGAGACGCCGATGGCGTAGCCGATCTGCAGCGTGCAGCGACGCGCCAGCCCCGCGGCGACCACGTTCTTGGCCAGGTAGCGGCAGGCGTAGGCGGCGGAGCGGTCGACCTTGGTCGGATCCTTGCCGCTGAAGGCGCCGCCCCCGTGCGGGGCGGCGCCGCCGTAGGTGTCGACGATGATCTTGCGGCCGGTCAGGCCCGTGTCGCCGTCGGGGCCGCCGATCTCGAAGATGCCGGTGGGGTTCACGTGCCACTCAGTCTCAGCCGTGATGAAGTCGGCCGGCAGCACCTCGCGGATGTGCGGCTCCACGATCTTGCGGACGTCAGCGGGGGTCAGGCCCTTGGCGTGCTGGGTCGAGAGCACGATGGAAGTGGCGCGGACGGGCACGCCTTTCTCGTAGTGCAGGGTGACCTGGCTCTTGGCGTCGGGCTCCAGCCCCGAGTCCGTCGACGCTTTGCGCACCTGCGCCAGCCTGCGCAGGATGTCCTGGCTGTACTGCAGGGTGGCGGGCATCAGGGCGTCGGTCTCGTTCGTCGCGTAGCCGAACATGATGCCCTGGTCGCCGGCGCCCTCGTCCTTGTTGCCGGCCGCGTCCACGCCCACCGCGATGTCGGCCGACTGGCCGTGCAGGTGGTTCTCGAAGCTGAAGTGCTCGTGGTGGAAGCCCTCCTGCTCGTAGCCGATGTCCTTCACCGCGGCGCGGACGGCGGCCTCGATCTCGTCGGTGACGCCGGGGGCCCATTCGCCCTTGGTGTCCATGATCCCCTGGCCGCGGATCTCGCCCGCGAGCACGACGCGGTTGGTGGTGGTCAGCGTCTCGCAGGCGACGCGGGCGTGGGGGTCCTTGGCGAGGAACAGGTCGACCACGGTGTCGGAGATGCGGTCGGCGACCTTGTCGGGATGCCCCTCGGACACGCTCTCGCTGGTGAAGATGTAGCTGGGTCGGATCAAGGGAGGGCTCCGGTCGCCGCGTGCCGGCGTGTCAAGCGGCGGCCACCTATAAGGATATCCTTATATCCCGCAAGCACGGCCGACGGACCCGCCGGTCGCACGAAGCGGCGGCGCGCGCGACGATCCGTTGCGCCGCAACATGTTCGCCCGCGCTCGCGTTGACAGGGGGCGGGAGCGGTCTAAGAACCGCGCCAGCCGCGCGGCCGTCTGATCGGCCGTCACCTAAGGCACGGAGCCGCCCTCAGGCATGAGCCAGACCGGAACGGAGACCGCCCCGCCCGCGGGCCTGAAGCCCGCCGCGGTCCGCGCCGCGCCGCTGTCGCCGCACCTGCAGGTCTGGCGCTGGCACGTCACCATGGCGGGCTCGATCGCCACCCGGGCGAGCGGCGTGGCGCTCTACGTCGGCGCGCTGATCGTGGCGGGGCTGGGCTGGGCGCTGGCGTCCGG
>JASLDZ010000068.1 GCA_030151985.1 Caulobacteraceae bacterium
CGACCGCACCGCTCCGGCCCAGTTCAACGACGACCCGACGCTGGAAGTCGTGCGCCGCATCGACCGGGGCCAGGGCTCGACCTACCGCGTCAACGGCGCCGAGGCGCGGGCGCGGGACGTGCAGCTGCTGTTCGCCGACGCCTCGACGGGCGCCAACTCGCCCTCCCTGGTGCGCCAGGGGCAGATCAGCGAGCTGATCGCGGCCAAGCCCTCCAACCGCCGGCGCATCCTGGAAGAGGCGGCGGGCGTCTCCGGCCTCCACAGCCGGCGGCACGAGGCCGAGCTGCGCCTGCGCGCCGCCGAGGCCAACCTGGAGCGGCTGGACGACCTCGCCCGCGAGCTGGAGTCCGGCGTCAACCGGCTGCGGCGGGAGGCGCGAGCCGCGGAGACCTATCGCAAGCTCGGCGCCGAGATCCGCACGCTGCAGGCCGCGTCGGCGCTCGCCCGCTTCACCGAGGCGGACCGCGCCCAGGCCGCCGCCGCCAAGGCGCTCACCGAAGCGGAGGCGCTGGCGGCGGCGGCCTGGGCGCGGACCTCCGCCGGGACGCGGGCGGGCGCCGACGCGGCCTGCGGCGTGCGGATCTCGGCGCCGAGCTTGCGATAGGTCTCTGCGGCTCGCGCCTCCCGCCGCAGCCGGCTGACGCCGGACTCCAGCTCGCGGCCGAGGTCGTCTAGCCGCTCCAGGTTGGCCTCGGCGGCGCGCAGGCGCAGCTCGGCCTCGTGCCGCCGGCTGTGGAGCCCCGAGACGCCCGCCGCCTCCTCCAGGATGCGCCGGCGGTTGGAAGGCTTGGCCGCGATCAGCTCGCTGATCTGGCCTTGGCGGACCAGGGAGGGCGAGTTGGCGCCCGTCGAGGCGTCGGCGAACAGCAGCTGAACGTCCCGCGCCCGCGCCTCGGCCCCGTTCACGCGGTAGGTCGAGCCCTGGCCCCGGTCTATCCGGCGGGTGACCTCGATGACGGCGGCGTCGTTGAAGGCGGCGGGAGCGGTGCGGTCGGCGTTGTCCAACTGCAGCGCGACCTCGGCGTGGTTGCGGGCCGGGCGGGACCCGGCGCCGCTCCCCGCGCCGCCGAAGATCACCTCGTCCATCCCGTCTGCGCGCATGGCCTTGGCGGAGGCTGCGCCCATGACCCAGCGCAGCGCCTCCAGGAGGTTCGACTTGCCGCAGCCGTTCGGGCCGACGACGCCGGTCAGCCCCGGCTCGATCCGAAGGTCGACCGGGTCGGCGAACGACTTGAAGCCGGAGACGCGCAGGCGCTGGACGTGCATCCGCGCCTCCGCCTCAGGCTTGGCGGGCGGAGGCCGTCACTTGCCTCCGGCGGCGGCGTAGGCGGCGTCGAACTGGGCCAGCGTCAGCTCGCCTCCGCCGTAGGGCTGGCCGGCCAGGTTGTCGCCGGCCTTCAGCATCTTGCCGTTGAACAGGAAGGTGGGCGTGCCGCTCACGCCGGCCGCCTGCGCCTTGTCCACCCGGTCGCTCAGCGTCTTGTAGGCGGCGTCCTCGCCCAGGCACTGGTTGAACTGGGCGTCGCTCATGCCCATCGACTTGGCGACCTTCAGGTAGCTGCCGCGCACGTCGCCGGTCTTGAACAGCTCCTCCTGCCCGCGGAACAGGGCTTCGATCGTCGGCCAGTACTTGTCGCGGCCGGCGCAGCGGGCGAGCACGAAGCCGGCGGCCGAGACGTTCTCGGGCGGGGTCAGGAACTCGCGGATCACGTACTTCACCTTGCCGGTGTCGACGTACTTCTTCTTCACGTCGGGGAAGACGTGGGCGTCGTAGTCGGCGCAGTGGCTGCAGGTGTTGGACAGGTACTCGACGACGGTCACCTTCGCCTTGTCGCTGCCCATGGCGTACTCGGGGGCGGCGAACTTGCCGGAGGCCGGGCCGTTGGCGGACGAACCGCCGCCCGCCGCGTCGGCCTTCTGCCCACAGGCGGCCAGGGCCAGGACGGCGGCGAAGGCGGTGGCGACGAAGGAAGCGGAACGGGGGCGCATGGGCGATCCTGACGCGGAAGCCCGGAGTGAAGCGCGATTCCCCCGATGCGCCTCATCCCGGACGGGGAAGACGGCTGAACCGCGCCCCGTCGCCGCTGTCAACGGCGCGGGCGTCGCAGGGGGCTCAGAGATCGCGCAGCACCGCTCGGCCCAGCCGCAGAAGCGCCGCCTTCAGCGGCCCCTCCGGCGCCTCCGCCAACCCGAGCGCGAGCTCCGCCTCGGCGGCGGCGTCCAGCGGAGCGGCGCCTCGCCGGCGCACGGCGGGCTTGGGGAGCTCCGCCGCGGAGACGGCCGCGCGCACCGGCCCCTGCACGATGCGCAGCTTCGTCACCGCGCCCTGTCCCAGCACGAGGTCGGCCCGGCTCAGGATCTCCGGCGCCTGATGCTGCAGAAGCGCGGCGGCGGGGCCGTCCACGCGGACCTCCAGCGTCGCCCCGCCCTCGGCAGCCGTCCTGCCGCGCGGCCGGATCAGCCGGACGGGCTCGGTGCGACGGGCCAGGAGCTCGCCCACGACCTCGCGCCACCGCTTCGCCAGGGGGGCGAGGCCGCCGCCGCCCGCACGGTCGCCGAAGCGCGCGTCCAGTCCCTTCAGCGTCTTCGCCAGGGCGGCGCCGGCCGGCGGCGGCGGACGGTGGGCCGGGCGGGAGCGGCGGCGTGCGAGGATGTCGCGCACCTCGTCGAGGCTCGGCAGGGGGCGGCGGGGAGGCGAGGCCATGCCGGGACATTCTCGCCCTTCCGTCGGCGGCGGAAAAGGTGGAAGTCGCGGCGCGTGGACCCGCTCGCCCCCGCCGCCCTGCGTCCTGCCCTACTCGCCTGGTACGACGCCCACGCCCGCGCCCTGCCCTGGCGCACGCCTCCCGCGGCCGTTGCCCGGGGCGAGCGGCCCGACCCGTACCGGGTGTGGCTGTCGGAGGTGATGCTGCAGCAGACGACCACCCCGCACGCCACGCCCTACTTCCACGCCTTCACGCGGCGCTGGCCCACGGTGGAAGACCTCGCCGCCGCCGACGATGCGGAGGTGATGGCCGCCTGGGCGGGGCTGGGGTACTACGCCCGCGCCCGCAACCTGCTGGCGGCGGCGCGCGCGGTGGCGGCGCGTGGCGGCGTCTTCTCCGACACCGAGGAGGCCCTGCGCGCCCTGCCCGGCTTCGGCGCCTATACGGCCGCGGCGGTGGCCGCCATCGCCTTCGGGCGGCCCGCGAACGTGGTGGACGGCAACGTCGAGCGGGTGATGGCGCGCCTCCACGAGGTGGAGACGCCGCTCCCCGCCGCCAAGCCCGAGCTGCGGCGGCTGGCGGGCGCCTTCGTCTCGGAAGACCGGCCCGGCGACTGGGCTCAGGCGCTGATGGACCTGGGCGCGACCGTCTGCCGGCCGAAGTCGCCCCTCTGCGGCCGCTGCCCGCTCGCGTTCGCCTGCCGGGGCTTGGCGAGCGGCGCGCCGGAGCGCTTCCCGGTCAAGGCGGCCAAAGCGCCGCGCCCCCGCCGCTACGGCGCCGCCTTCGTCCTGACGGTGGGCGAGGAGGTGGCGCTGGTCACCCGCCCCACGAGGGGGCTGCTCGGCGGCATGGCGGGGCTGCCGACCGGCGATTGGACATCGCAGCCGCCCATCGATCTGGCCTCCGCGCCCGCGCCCGCCGACTGGCGCGACGCGGGCGAGGTCGAGCACGTCTTCACCCACTTCCCGCTGACCCTGCGCGTCTGGCGCGGCGAGGCCGACGTCAAGCCCGAGGGGCTGCGCTGGATGCGGGCGGACGAGGCGCGCGCATCCCTGCCCACCGTCTTCCGCAAGGCGCTGGACGCCGGGCTGGGGCGGCTGCTCTAGGCGGCGGCGGCCTTCACCGCGCCGGCGATCTCGGCGATCACCTCGTCGACCAGCTTGGGGTCGTCGCCCTCGGCCATGATGCGGATCAGGGGTTCGGTGCCGGAGGGGCGCACGAGCACGCGGCCCGAGCCGTTCAGCCGCTTCTCGCCCGCCGAGATCGCCTCAACGACCTGCTCCGACTTGAGCGGCGCGGCGCCGGCGGCGAAGCGCACGTTCTTCAGCTTCTGCGGCACCGGCTGGAACTGGCGGCCGAGCTCGCTCATCGGCTTGCCGGAGGCCACCCGCACCGCCAGCACCTGCAGCGCGGCCACCAGCCCGTCGCCGGTGGTCGAGAAGTCCGACAGGATCAGGTGGCCCGACGGCTCGCCGCCCAGGTTGAAGCCGCCCTCGCGCATTCGCTCGCCGACGTAGCGGTCGCCCACGGCGGTCCGCTCCAGCGACAGCCCCTGGCCGCCCAGCCAGCGCTCGAAGCCGAGGTTCGACATGACGGTTGAGACCACGCCGCCGCCCTTCAGCCGCCCCTCCCGCGCCCAGGCGCCGGCCACCAGCGCCATGATCTGGTCGCCGTCGATCGGCTGGCCGCGCTCGTCGCAGATCAAAAGCCGGTCGGCGTCGCCGTCGAGCGCGACGCCTACGTCGGCCCGGTACTCGCGCACGGCGGCGGCCATGGCCTCGGGGTGGGTCGAGCCGCAGCCGTCGTTGATGTTCTGACCGTTGGGCGCGACCCCGATCGGGATCACCTCGGCCCCCAGCTCGTAGAGGGCGACCGGCGCGACCTTGTAGGCGGCGCCGTTGGCGCAATCGACCACCACGCGCAGGCCGGCCAGCGAAAGGTTGCGCGGGAAGGTGGCCTTGGCGATCTCGACATAACGGGCCTGCGCGTCCTCGATCCGCTGCACGCGGCCGAGCGCCGAGGGTTCGGCCAGGCCTTCCGACAGCCCCTCCGCCATCAGCGCCTCGATCTCCAGCTCGCGGGCGTCCGACAGCTTCAGGCCGTCGGGACCGAACAGCTTGATGCCGTTGTCCGCGAAACCGTTGTGGCTAGCGGAGATCATCACGCCGAGGTCGGCGCGCATGGACCGGGTGAGCGCGGCGACGGCGGGCGTAGGGAGCGGCCCGAACAGCCGCACGTCCATGCCGACGCTGGCGAACCCGGCCACGAGCGCCGGCTCGACCATGTAGCCGGAGAGCCGCGTGTCCTTGCCGATCACCACCAGGTGCCGGCGGCCGGGATCGCGCAGGAACAGCTTGCCGGCCGCCAGCCCCACCCGCAGCGCGACCTCGGCGGTCATGGGGTGCGTGTTGGCCTGGCCGCGGATGCCGTCGGTGCCGAAGAACGCTCTGGACGCGGGGGCCGGGGGTTTGCTCATGGACGACGTTCTAGAACCGCCGGCGCGCGTCCGCCACTCGCGCTCAGCCGACGGCGGTCAGTCGGGCGAGGGCGCTCTGCAGCTTCGCCTTGGCGGCCTGGCTTTCGGCGAGCTTGGCGCGGTTCTCCTCCACCACCTCCCGCTTGGCGCGGGCGACGAAGTCGGGGTTGGCAAGCTTCTTCTCGAACTTCGCCGCCTCGGCGTCCAGCGCGGCGATTTCCTTGGACAGGCGCGCGGTCTCAGCCTGGACGTCGATCACCCCCGCCAGCGGCAAGGCGAAGCCGACGCCTTCGGCCACGAACGGCGCGGCGCCCTGTGGAGCCGCTTCGAACGCCAGGCCTTGGATACGCAGCGTGGAGGCGATGGCGGCCGCGTTGGCCTTCAGGGCGGCTGCCCGGGCGGGATCGGCGTCGGTCACATAGAGCGTCGGCCGCGCGCCCGGCGGCACGTTGAGCTCGGCGCGCAGCGAGCGTCCCTCCCCCACCGCCGCGATCGCCAGCCCGACGCCGCTGTCGGCCTCGGCGTCGATCCAGGCGTCGGGCAGATCCGGCCAGGGAGCGGAGATCAGCAGGGTCTCGGGCGGCGCGGGCCCGGCGGTCTGCGCCCACAGTTCTTCGGTCAGGAAGGGGGACACGGGGTGGAGCAGGGTCATCGCCTGGTCGAGCACCCAGGCGACCATGGCTTGCGTCTCCGCCTTGGCGGGACCGTCCTCGCCGGTGAGCACGGGCTTGGACAGCTCCACGTACCAGTCGCAGACGGTGTTCCAGATGAAGCGGTAGAGCGCCTGGGCCGCCTCGTCGAAGCGGGCGGCCTCCAGCGCGGCCCCAACGGCGGCGGCGGCGCGCACGGTCTCGCCGCGGATCCAGCGGTTCAGCGGCTCGACGACGGCGGCGGGATCGAAGGCGGGGTCGCGGACGCAGCCGTTCATCTGAGCGAAGCGGGCGGCGTTCCACAGCTTGGTGCCGAAGTTGCGGTAGCCCTCGATGCGCGTCTTCGAGAGCTTGATGTCCCTCGTGCCCGACAGGATCGCCATGGTGAAGCGAAGCGCGTCGGCGCCCAGCTCGTCCACGATGTCGAGCGGGTCGATGACGTTGCCCTTGGACTTGGACATCTTCTGCCCCTTCTCGTCGCGGACGAGGCCGTTGATGACCACGCGGCGGAAGGGGGCGACGCCGTCCTGGAAGTGCAGCCCCATCATCATCATCCGGGCGACCCAGAAGAAGATGATGTCGAAGCCGGTGACCAGGGTGTCGGTCGGATAGAAGCGCTTCAGGTCCGCGGTCCCTTCCGGCCAGCCCAGCGTCGAGAAGGGCCACAGCGCCGAGGAGAACCAGGTGTCCAGCACGTCCTCGTCCCGCCAGATCGGCACGCGGGGCGGCTGGCCGCTCTGGGCGTTCTCGTAGGCGAAGTGCAGCGCCTGGAAGCCGTCCTCCACGACCTCCACGTCCACGCCGTAGAAGGCGCGCGCCGCCTGGAGCGCCTCGGCTTCCGTCTCCTCGACGAAGGTCTGCACCTCGCCCGACGACCCCATCGGCAGGGTGAAGCCGCCGCCGGGACCGGCGTTCAGGGTCGGGCCGTACCAGGCGGGGATGCGGTGGCCCCACCAGAGCTGGCGCGAGACGCACCAGGGCTCGATGTTGCGCATCCATTCGAAGTAGGTCTTCGACCAGCTCTCCGGCTCGAAGACGGTCCTCCCCTCCTCCACCGCCTTGATCGCCGGCTGGGCCAGCGTCTTGGCGTCCACATACCACTGGTCGGTCAGGTAGGGTTCGATCACCGCGCCGGAGCGGTCGCCGTGGGGGACGACGTGGCGGGTGGGATCGATCCCGCGCAGCCAGCCCTCCTCCTCCGCCCGTCTCACGATGGCCTTGCGGGCGACGAAGCGGTCCAGCCCCTTCAGGTCGTCGGGCACGGGCCCCGTCAGCCGCGCCTGCGGGTCCAGGATGTTGATCGGCTCCAGCCCGTGGCGCTTGCCGACCTGGAAGTCGTTGAAGTCG
>JASLDZ010000443.1 GCA_030151985.1 Caulobacteraceae bacterium
CCGCCGAAGTCGGGGCGCGGGTCAGCCGCGTGCGCGCGTCGGGCGGAGGCGCGGACCTGGCGGCGGTCCAGGCGGCCGACCTCCTCGACCGTCCCCCGCGCGCGCTCGACGCCGCCCGCGCCCGCGCGCTGATCGGGGGGCGGCGCGTGCTGGTCACGGGCGCGGGCGGCACCATCGGCGGCGAGCTGACGCGCCAGGTGCTGGCGCTGGGGCCGGCGAGCCTGACCTTGGTCGACGCCTCGGAGTTCAACCTCTACGCGCTCGACGCGGAGCTGCGCGTCTCCGAGCCCGACGGTCGCTGGTCCGCGGTGCTCGCCGACGTGCGGGACGCCGCACGGATGCGGCACGTCTTCGCGGCCGCGACGCCCCAGGTCGTGCTGCACGCCGCCGCGCTGAAGCACGTGCCCCTGATGGAGCAGAACCCGACCGAGGCGGTGCGCACCAACGTGGGCGGCGCCCTGACCGTGGCGCGGCTGGCGCGGGAATACGCCGAGGTGTTCGTCTTCATCTCCACCGACAAGGCGGTGAACCCGACCAACGTCATGGGCGCGACCAAGCGCGCGGCGGAGCGGGTGGTGCGGGCGGTCGCCAAGGGCTCGCCCATGCGGGCGGCGGTGGTCCGGTTCGGCAACGTGCTGGGCTCGACGGGCTCGGTCGCGCCCCTGTTCGAGCGCCAGATCGCCGCGGGCGGCCCCCTGACGGTGACCCATCCGGACATGGTGCGCTTCTTCATGACCGTGCAGGAGGCGGCGAGCCTCGTGCTGCAGGCGGCGGCGCTCCCCGGCGGGGGCGAGGACCGCGTCTATGTGCTGGACATGGGCGAGCCGGTGCGCATCGACGACCTCGCCCGCCAGATGATCCGCCTGCACGGCCTGCGTCCGGACGAGGACATCGCCATCGCCTACACCGGCCTGCGCCCGGGCGAGAAGCTCTACGAGGAGATCTTCTACGCCGAGGAGGACGTGCGCGAGACCGGCGCTGACGGCGTGCTGGCGGCGGTGGACGCGGCGAGCAGCTGGACGGAGCTGGAGGCGCCGGTCGACGCGCTGCTGGCGGCCGCCAGGGCCCAGGACGAAGCGGCGACCCTGCAACGGCTCACGACACTGGCGCCCGCCTTTAGACGCGCATAGTTTGTTAGCCTCATTTAACACCCGACGACGTTCCACCTCGTTCAAAAGCGTCGACGGCCGAAGCCGTCCAACCGTCTCCTACAAGGCCGTGATGCCGCAGAATTCCAGTCCGGCCGACCCGTCGTCGTGTCCCGTATGTTCAGCTCTGGTGGTTCGACGGTTTCCCGCGCTGCTGGATCCCTTCATCGCCGAGCGCTGCGGCATGGATCCTCGCGCGTCAGTTCACACGAACTTCTGCGACAGCTGCCAATACGCCTTTCGTACGCCCTTCCTGTCGGACGAAGGCCTCGCCAAGCTGTACGACGGCTATCGGGGCGCGGAGTACAACGCCAGGAGGCTTGCGGTCGAACCGGGATACATCGCTCAAATCCAGATGCTGTCGGACCGATCGCACAGCTACTGGAAGGAGCGGCTCGCCTTCTACGACGCGGCGATCTCAGAGCTGCGAGGCCTGACAGGACTTGTCGTGGATTTCGGCGGAGGCGACGGCTTCTTCACCCGGCACGCGTTCCCCGAGGCTAGCATCGAGGTGGTCGAGGAGGACTACGAGAGGAAGGGCGGAGACCTCGACGCGCTCCTGGCGCAGACCGACCTGCTGTTCAGCGCTCAGGTGTTCGAGCATATCCCGCAGCCGACCCGCACGCTCAGCCGCTTGGCCAGGCCCCTGCGGCCCGGCGCGCGCGCCTGGATCGACGTGCCCTTGGACTTCGTCGGTCCTCCGGGTGAGGATTTCGCCAGGCTGCAGGCGCAGCAGGAGGCTGGTGTGCTGGGGTGGACCAGCTCGGTGGTGATCTACCACGAGCACGTCGGAAACTTCAGCCCCAGGTCGCTTCGGGTCCTGCTCAGGCGGTCAGGCTTCGAGCTCGAGGAACTCGTTCTAAGCCCGCTGACGCTCGGGATCCTCGCCCGCCGCACGACCGAGCCGGTCGGCGAGGCCTAGCGTGCCAGCCTCGGAGCCGCGTCACAGCATCGACGGGATCACGCGGTCCGGGGGCTTGTGGCCGTCCATGAAGGTCTTGATGTTGATGATGACCTTCTCGCCCATGTCGATGCGGGCTTCGACCGTCGCCGAGCCCATGTGGGGCAGGAGCACCACGTTGGGGAGCTTCAGCAGCTTGGGGTTCACCGCCGGCTCGTTCTCGTAGACGTCGAGCCCCGCGCCGGCGAGTTCGCCGCGCGCCAGCATGTTGGCGAGCGCGGTCTCGTCCACCACCTCGCCGCGCGCGGTGTTCACCAGGATCGCGTCGCGCCGCAGGAGCTTGAGGCGGCGCGCGGAGAGCAGGTGGAAGGTCGCCGGCGTGTGGGGGCAGTTGACGCTGACGATGTCCATCCGCGCCAGCATCTGGTCCAGGCTCTCGTAGTAGGTCGCCTCCAGCTCCGCCTCGCGCTTCTTCGAGACGGGCTTCCTGTTGTGGTAGCTGACCTCCAGCCCGAAGGCGCGGGCTCTACGGGCGACGGCCGAGCCGATGCGGCCCATGCCCACGATCCCCAGCCGCTTGCCCCAGATGCGCCGGCCCATCAT